>NZ_VPAM01000027.1:0-47752 GCF_013419215.1 Acinetobacter sp. YH12096
AACCTTCAAAATTCTTGCTGAGCGATATCGCAATCGAGGCAAAAGACTAGCATTGAGATTCAATCTAATTGCTGGAATTTATAACTTGGAGCTGAGTGAAAAATGACTTATGAAAGAAATCTATTGATTATTGGTTTAATAATGTAGGGGGAAGTGGCGATATACTTGAAGAAAAAAAGAAGTTAGCAATGAGCACTCATGCTGAGTACTCATATAATTTATTTTCGCTATTATTGACGTCAGGATATGAGATTTTAGATTTAAGATTAATTTTTGAAGATGTAATAATTGCTTATGAAAAATATACAATCGCATTAAGAGCTGCAGAAAAAGATAATGATTGGGCGCCATTTTATTTTACCGCTATAGATGAGTACGAAAGATGTCTGCAGTTGATAGGATTGTGTTATCTATTACATAGAAGAGACTTATTACCACGTATTGCAGCGATGCAAGACAAAATTTACCATGAGCAAACAGAACAATTAGATACGCTGTATGAGGACTTTTTATCATTTGAGTTGATGGATAGATATGATGTGGATCAATGGTTTTTTGATAATCCATATCGCCCATTAATTTTTAGTAAATATAGAGATACTAAAAAAGAGAGTATTCAGGATATACAGGAATATTTGAAATTATGGTATCCCGCATTTGAAAGTGCTCCATGGTATGACTTACATAAAATGGAAAATGGAGGTTATTTTGGCTATTGAGCTATAGAAGCTGCTGCTTACGTTTATTTGCTAGATTTAGATGATAGCGAAATAACACATATGATTTATCCAAAAGATTTGGTTAAATTTGCCCGAGAATTTGTACCTTCCGAAAATGATATAAGTAACCCATGTGCAAAAACGCTAAGAAGCGAAACAGGACAAATTTGCCCTAAAACAGGTGAATGGTATAGTCCTGCGAATAACATGGAAAAACGTCATTTTAATCAAGGAGAAGATATGCCTGAGATTAAAGACAACCCTTGGGGTCTAACGATTTGGTATCTGATTGAATAAGTAGATGCCATACGGGGCATTTTGGAATGGATGCGAATGTATATTGGCAGTTTGCTGGTGATAAATAGGATAAATTTTCCTTTTGGTTGTTCGTTTCTAATGGATAATATTTTTAATTTTCTTTGATTATTATTTTTAATTAAATAAATTAAAACCCAATATTTTTTAAAGGATAATGATGAAAGTTTTAAAAACGAATTTAATGTTTATTATGCTTTCAGCAATGAGTTTAATAGGGTGTAATACTCATTCAACAAAAACTTATGTGTTGACGACAACATCTTATGGTTATGATGCAAGTTATATTCCTTATATTGTTGAATTAAATGGAGAGGAGCTAGGTGGAGGGCTAGGTAGTGGAACGAAAAGATCAGCAGTGATAACAGGAGCTCAATATATTAAATGGGGAGAAGGTAATAGCTCTAAAAAGCATATTGCAACCAATGTCCCCACATTGACGAATGAAAATTTAAAAGATAAAAAATATTTAGCTGTACATATATATCCAGATGACAGTGTGGAAATTAATTTATCGAATGAATTACCTGATGCTACTGAGAAAGGTTTAGAGTGGAGAGCAAAAATTATTGATGAATTGAAGGTAAAAGAAGAAAAATAGCTGTATCAGTCATTAGTGGCATATAGATAAAAAAAAAGCGCATGATGACATGCGCTTTTTAATTTACAGCTAATTATTTTTCAACGAATGCACGTTCGATCACGTAGTCGCCTAGAACGCCCATCTTAGGAGATTCTTTCAGGCCGTGCTGGTCAAGCAGGGCAGCAACGTCGTCTAGGAATGCAGGTGAACCGCAAAGCATTGCGCGGTCAGTTTCAGGGTTGAAACGTGGAAGACCAATTTTTTCGAAAAGTTGACCAGATTCAATGGCAGTAGTTACACGGCCCTGAGTATGGAATTCTTCACGAGTTACCGTAGGGTAGTAAACCAATTTTTCTTTCGCGCCTAATTCACCAAAGAATTCGTGGTTAGGAATTTCATCTAAGATTAAATCTTGATAAGCCAATTCCGAAATGAAACGTGTACCATGTACAACGATGATTTTTTCAAAACGTTCGTAAGTTTCAGGGTCACGAATTACAGAAAGGAACGGTGCAAGACCTGTACCTGAAGAAAGTAGGTATAAGTTTTTACCAGGGTTTAAGTCATCTAGAACCAACGTACCTGTAGGTTTTTTAGATACTAAAATTTCATCGCCAACTTTTACTTTTTGTAAAATAGACGTTAAAGGACCATCTGGAACTTTAATAGAGAAAAACTCTAATTCTTCTTCATAGTTTGCGCTTGCAATAGAATAAGCGCGCATTAAAGGCTTACCATTTACTTCAAGGCCGATCATCACAAATTGACCGTTTTTAAAACGTAACGCAGTATCGCGAGTGGTTTTAAAAGAGAATAAAGTGTCATTCCAATGGTGGACGTGAGTAATCTTTTCGACGTTAAAAGCAGCCATTAAAGGTCTCAATAAAATTATCAAATTAGAACAGCTTACTATTCTAATCTAAAATCATTCTCGATAAACTGAATATATTTAATTGAACTTATCAGAAAAAGTGATTATGTCTGAGCTTAAAATGCCAATTATCGGGTATATGAAATCTCCCTACCGAGAAAAATTTGGTATTCCACGTCAGCCGAATTTGGTGCAAGTTGAATCTTATATTGAAATGCTAGAACCTTATAACGATTTATTGGCTTTCGAAGGGATTGATGATTTTAGTCATCTTTGGCTGATTTGGCAGTTTCATGAAAATAAAAATGCAGATTCGACAAAATTTCGTCCGCAAGTTCGTCCTCCGCGTTTAGGTGGTAATCAAAAAATCGGGGTATTTGCGACACGAAGTATGTACCGACCGTCACCTATGGGCTTGTCGGTTGTGCAGCTCAAAGCGGTGAAAAAAGTCGGAAAATCGGTACGTGTCTATGTTGTCGGCAGTGATTTGTTAGATGGAACACCAATTTTAGATATCAAACCATATATTCAATATTCTGATGCAGTGATGGATGCGCAAAGTGGTTATGCGCAGGATGAGCCAGAAAGAAAATCTGTAATTTGGTCAGAGCACGCTGAGCAACAAAAACAGGTATTTTTGAATAATGGCAATTTAACCGAACAATTAACAGCAGAACTGGAACAAGTATTGAGTTTAGATCCACGTCCTGCTTATCAGCATGATGATGAACGTGTGTATGGCATGTTATTTGGTGGATTGAATGTAAAATTTCAGGTCTGTGATCTACAAATTCTGATTATTGATATATCTCAATAAAAAAAGGAGCTTTTAGCTCCTTTTTTATTAAATGTGTAAATTATTTATTTGCCGCAAAACTTTGTTTGATCGCGTTAAGAGCAACATCGTTATACATGCTGCAAGAGTTCTCAGCTAATTGTTTAAACTCTAAAAATTGAGTTTTTTGAGTAGGATTAGTTGAAGTATTTATCCAATTATCAATAACCTTAATTAAATCCTGCATATTGTATTCCACTCCTTTAGGAGATAGGTAAGCGTCATAAAAACGATTTTTATATTGAGCTACACCATATTCACTCTCATCATCAGCTACGGTATAGGCTACAGTATCTTTCATGATGTATTTTTTCGCAGTAATATCTGTACTAAGATCAGCCCACCAGTCAGCTAAAAAACTTTGACTATCACTATCTGAGGAATCTGTTAAATCTAAATACTGTTCACTATTTGATACTTTATTTAATTGTAAACAGCGAGAACCAGCGGGAAACTTAATATTTGAAATAGCTGTTAAGTATTTGAGAGCATCGTTAGAAATATAGTTGCTTGAATCAGTAATATTATTTTTTATGATCCAATAATTATAGGCATCAACTTGAGATGCTAGGATTTCACCTTCAAGATTGAAGGACTTCATTGTTGTCGTAATTTTTAGACCTGATGAATTAATAGAGGAATGAGGACTTAGCGTCCACACATTATTTGCAATGGATATATTGCCATTCAGATAGCCATACGAACTGTGTAGAGATCCTTCATCATACAAGCCATTCGCTGTGACCATAAATGAATCGCTACTTTCTGAAGTATATAGTTTACCATTATCGATAGTTGCAGTATCACTTTCGTATGACAGCACATCACTTTCACTGTCGAGTTCAAAAGTTGACCACTGTTGGAAAGCAGCATTTGGTACTGGTGGATTTTCGCTGGAGTCATTATTAGAGGTTGAGTTTCCACCGCCACCGCCGCAGGCAGTTAAGCTAAGAATAGTCATGGTACAAATTGCTAATATTTTTATTTTCATCATAAATCTTCTTATATCGTAATTATAAAGCCCTTATAGGCAACTCTATTATAGCTTAAATTTATGAATGATTTCATTAATAAAAAAATAGTATGCTTTCAGAAAACCTATGTGCAAAACACAAATGACACAAGCGTGCCTTTAGAATTTTTTGCTATAGTAGTTTTATGTTTGGGGAACATAGAACAATGACTTTTAATTTTGAAATTGACACTTCTTGGTGTTTAGACCAATTACAAAAAGATGGACGTATTACTGAACGGGACAAAATACTGATACAAACCACGCACCGTCAGCGTGAGCAGTTGAAATGGCATCCTCTACAATGGATTGCCAATTTTAATTTAGTCGATCAGAGTCATCCGCAGTCTACCTTAACATTGAATAGACTTTGCCAATGGTTGGCAGAAAAGTCTGGAGTACCGTTTTATATTATCGATCCTCTAAAAGCTGATGTGCCTGCTTTGACAGCCATTATGTCTCAGGAATTTGCAGTACGAAATCGCATTTTAGCGGTGGAATTGCAAAATGAGCATGTACTGATTGCAACGGATCAACCTTATAAAAATGAATGGATTGCCAACTTAGAAAGAACGGTATTACCACGCAAGATTCAACGTGTATTACTCAGTCCAGATCAACTACAGCGCTACTTGGTTGAATATTACCAAGTGAGTCGCGCAGTCAGTAATTCGCAAAAATCATCGAGTTATGACCGTGAAAATAAAGGCGTTGAAGCACTATTACAATTAGGTGATACACAAAATCCAGATGCCAATGATCAGCATATTGTGAAGCTTGTGGATTGGGTCTTACAGTTTGCCTTCGAACAAGGTGCAAGTGATATTCACCTCGAGCCGCGTAAAGATACAGGAAAGGTGCGTTTTCGTATCGATGGGGTATTACATACCATCTACAACATGCCTGCAAATACCCTGACAGCCGTGGTTTCACGAATTAAGATCTTAGGTCGGATGAATGTAGCTGAAAAACGTAAGCCGCAAGATGGACGTTTAAAAACCCGTACACCCAAAGGCCAAGAAACAGAGCTGCGTTTATCGACGTTGCCAACGGCCTTTGGTGAAAAGTTGGTTATGCGTATTTTTGACCCTGAAGTCTTGGTACGTAGTTTCCAACAGCTCGGTTTTGAAGGGCGTCTGTTAGATGATTGGAAGGCCTTAACCAGTCATAGTCACGGTATTATTTTAGTGACTGGTCCGACGGGTTCGGGTAAAACCACCACGCTTTATTCATCGCTCAAACAATTGGCAACTGAAGAAGTGAATGTCTGTACGATTGAAGACCCGATTGAGATGTTAGAGCCAAGCTTTAACCAAATGCAGGTGAATACAGGGATTGATCTGGGCTTTGCTGATGGTGTACGGGCTTTAATGCGTCAAGACCCTGACATTATCATGGTCGGGGAGATCCGAGATCATGATACGGCAAATATGGCAATCCAAGCTGCATTAACAGGTCATTTGGTGCTTTCAACTTTACATACCAATGATGCAGCATCGAGTTTGACGCGATTACATGATCTGGGGATTCAGCCTTTTTTAACGGCAGCGACCATTTTAGGGGTTTTGGCACAACGTTTGGTTCGTCAACTCTGTCCACATTGTAAGCGTGAGACTTTTATCAATGAACAAGAGTGGAAACATTTGACCTTTGAATATGCGATACAAATGCCTGATTTTGTCTACGAGGCGGTGGGCTGTGATGAATGTCGTCAAACGGGTTATAAAGGCCGTGTGGGGATTTATGAATTTATGCCACTCAGTATTGAAACCAAACAATTGATTGGTGCCAATGCAGATTTAACCCAATTACGTACACAGGCACGTAAAGAACATGTTGAGCCATTACGAATTGCAGGTGCACGTAAAGTACTTGCAGGGGTGACGACTTTAGAAGAAGTACTGCGTGTCGTACCGCTCAACTAATGGTTCAATCAAAGTAAATAAAAACGTCTTTGCAGCTTAAGATTCGACTCATCTTGCTTTGTTTAAATAGCGCTATCGAAATAGACACAGTAAGAGAGACCGAAGATGAAAACATTCACTCAATTGGTATGTGGTTTAGCATTTGCAGGTGTGGCATCGGTTGCAGTCGCGAATACAGCCGTTAATCAAACAGCAGTTGCACCGATGAAAACCACATCTGTGAAACATGCCTTAGGCTTAAAAGATGATAGTAAAGTTCAATTGAAAGGTTATGTTGTGAAATCGATGGGCGATGAAAAATATCAGTTCCGCGATAGCACAGGCAGCATTACAGTGGATATTGATGATGAACTTTGGCAAGGCAAAGCGATTTCAGCTAAAACACCGGTAATGCTCATTGGAGGAATCGACATTGATTACAAACCAACAAAACGTGTTGAAGTGGATGTCGATCAAGTAAAATTTTAATTTAGCCTGTTATTCATTTCAGTGCTGCTCCATAAAAAAACCACGGCTTGCTGTGGTTTTTTTATGATATGAGTAGATATGAGCAAAAGTTCGATACACTGAAGTCGGAACCATAGAAATAGGGTAGGTAAGATGCGAATTTTATTGGCAGAAGATGATGCTTCCCAAGCAGACAGTATAAAAACATGGCTTGAAATGGATGGCTACAGTGTCGATTGGGTTGATCGCGGCGATCACGCTATTTTGGCTTTAGAACAACATCAATATGATTGCATACTTTTAGATCGTGGCTTACCAAAAGTAACTGGTGATGAAATTTTAAAACGTATCGTACAGTTGCATCCGCTTACACCAGTTTTATTCATTACTGCTCGGGACAGTATTGCAGATCGTGTTGAAGGTTTAGATCTGGGTGCTCATGATTATTTGGTAAAACCCTTTAGCTTGGAAGAGTTGTCAGCAAGGGTACGTGCCCAATTACGCTTGCATCATCAACAGCGTGATAATTCTCTGACTTTCGGGGATTTAAGTTTAGATGTACAAGCCAAAACGCTGCGTAAAAATGCGGAATTGATTACGCTGACATCGCGTGAATATCAAATCTTGCATAAGATGATGTTAAATCCTGAGCATATTATGACGCGTAGCCAACTCGAAGAATCACTCTATGCTTGGGGGGATGAAGTTGAAAGTAATGCGATCGAAGTTTTTATTTACCAATTGCGTAAGAAGATTGGCAGTGATTACATCAAAACCTTAAGAGGTTTGGGTTATCGCATGAATCTTCCACAACAAAGTTAAGTCTATGAGTGATAAAAAAAGCATTTCCTTACAGTCGCAACTGATTAAAACCTCACTGCTCAGTGCAATTTGGGCGGGAGCAATCTCCCTGTGTCTGATGTTGGGATTTGGTCTTTATCACATCATGAGTGTACATGATGCCCTGATGGACGAAGTGGCTGACATGCTCACTGCTACTGATCTCACGCTGAAGCAAGACGAACAAATAGATGAGCTGAGTGAAGAGTTTGATATGCAATATCAACTCATGCAAGGGTCGCAAGTCTTAACCACGTCGGAACAACACACAGCATTTGAACATCAGCTCAATTTAAAACAAGGGTTGCATTATCAATGGAGAGACGGCGCGCTTTGGCGTAGCTATGCACTTCAGGACGATGGATTAACCGTACAAATCATTCAACCGATGAAAACACGGCTCAGAGAAACGCTGCAGAGTGTATTAGGCTATGCAGGGATTCTGTTGATAGTTTGGTTGATCCAATGGCTATTACTGCATATTTTGATTAAACGTCAATTGAAAGTTTTACAGCTATTTTCAAAACAAATCGCTGAAAAAAATGTAGATGACTTACAAGCCATTGTCTTACCTGAACCTGTATTACAAGAACTAGAGCCGATCCAAACACAGCTGAATTTTTTATTAAGCCGATTAGATCAAGCCTTAGAGGCGGAACAGCGTTTTACCTCAGATGCCTCACATGAATTACGCTCACCATTGTCTGCGATTCAAATGCGACTTCAGGTATTAAAACGGAAATATCCTGACATTCAGCAGGATTTATTGAGCATACAGCACGATGTTAATCGAGGGACAAGAGTTTTAGAAAATCTACTGATTTTGGCGCGGCTCGACCCGACGCAATCGGAGCAATTAGATAAAAAACAGGACGACTTAGAACAGCTGAGTTTACAAGTCATTGATGCTTTACAGCCGTTTATTGAAGAAAAGCAGATCGAATTGAAGCTACAGAGTCACACTGTACGGTTTGCTATGAATGCCGAATTGATGTTTAGCTGTCTGCGAAACTTAGTCGATAACGCCATCCGCTATAGTCCTGAGCAAGGACAGGTCAAGATTGATTTAACGGTAACAGCACAGCAGGCGGCTTGGACGATTGAAAATCAAGGTGCAGGACTGACAGCCGCAGAATTGCAACGCATTGGCGAACGGTTTTACCGCGTATTAGGAACAAAGACACAAGGTTCAGGTTTAGGCATTTCAATTGCACAAAAAATTGTACAGTTACATCAAGGTCAATTCAGTGTGGATGCCTCTGAACTGGGCGGCTTAAAGGTACAACTCACTTTTCCAATCCGCTAAAAACACGATTTGCTCTATTGAATTTGAGCGAAAGAGTGTTGTGAGAGGAAGATGAGTGTTGCGATTTAAATTAAGTTTGAGTAGCTATAAAGCTTAATTTAACTAAGTACAAAACTTAAAAAGCAGTAAGCGGATGGCTTACTGCTTGTGTCCACGATTATTTTTATTGCGCTGATAATTATTATTTTTATCAGAAATTATTTGGTCAAAATAAGGCGATTATTTCGTGTTAAACGTAGTCGATATTCTTCACCTGCATGGATAATGCGAATTTCACGTCCTAAGGCAAAAAGGTTGTTTGAATGTAGCATAGGCAGTGAGTGGTGTGCTTCATTGCTACGAGTAAAAAGGCTAAATGGTGCGTTCATTCCGTCGACTCCGTGGTGTATTTCTGAATGGTTTAAATGATAATCATTATCGAATAGGCCTGTCAACGGTAATTTTAGGATTTTATAAAAAAGATAAATTTGCTTACACTTGGATATCAATTGGAATAGAGAAGAGAGCAGGGAACTATGTCGAAACCGCAAATCGATGTCGCTATTGCGATTTTATTGCATCAAGACAAAGTACTGGTGGGTTGGCGTGAAGCAAAACAACATCAGGGCAATAAACATGAGTTTCCGGGCGGTAAAGTAGAGCAGGGTGAAAGTCCTGAACAAGCGTGTCGTCGTGAAATTTTTGAAGAAGTTGGAATTGGTTTACATGACTGGCATGCTTTTGATTTTATTCAACATGAATACGATGATGTTATTGTGAAATTACATTTATTTCATGCCACCGTCCCGCATGCGTTGCTGAATGAAATCCAAAAGCCATGGGCCTGGTATTCGCGTCAACAACTCATGAGTTTGAATTTTCCAAAGGCCAATCAAGCTATTTTGCAGCGTTTATATTGGCAGCAACAGATCAAAATCACCGCCGATTTACCAACACTTGAAACGCTTAAAGAGACGCTGTTGTATTATTGGCGAGTCGATGCCAGCGCAGAAAATGCAGAGGCATTAAATCAATTACCTACCGTGATTTTAAAACAACTGATAATTAATGAAGATCTATGGTCATTACTCTCTACAGAGGTGCAAGCACATATTTCGGCTTTACATCTTAAGCAGCACCAATTGCTGAAAAAAAATAAAGGTGATTTACAGCTTGGGAAGCGCTATATCGCAGCTTGTCATGATCAAGTTTCTGCGCTGCATGCGCAAAAAATTGGCTGTAATGCTATTTTTATGAGCCCAGTTCTGGCGACACAAAGTCATCCAGAGGCGCAAGGTATGGGGTGGGCGCATTTTTCTGAGATTGCACGAGGCATAGAAATCCCTGTTTTTGCTTTAGGTGGCATGCGTCCTGAATTATTGTCTATTTCACAGCAGCATCATGCTTATGGGGTGGCTGGTATTCGCAATTTTTAAATTAAAAACTGATGTTACGCAGTAACATCAGACGCACAGTTTGCTTCAGATAAAAGAATGATACACGGTAAGGTCATCCGCAAGTTTTTGAGACAAGACTCCTTCTAATCAAAAATGGTTTTGCGATACTTTGATTAATTTGACGCTAGTGAACGAGTTTTGTCGGTGAGGTGCATTGCACCGCAAGATGGTTTCATTGCGAAGCACGCTTCTCATTTTGCCTAATGAGAAACATTGTTTCATAAGTGTACCTCCTGCCGAAGGCTAATCCCTTTATTCAAACCCTAGATGTAAGACACCGTTGAATAGACTTAAAATTCATTTTTAATATGCGAAATTACTTTTAGGTGCGTAACATCAGTTAAAAATACGTGCATTGAATTAAATTTGTATTTGAAAGTCGATATTTTAGACTAAAAGTAATTATTGGAAATAAACTTACTTTTAGTATGTTTTAAATAAAAAAGCCTGATCTCAATTAAGATCAAGCTTTTTTACGGGGTGCTTAAAGAGCTTTAATTGCTTGTTGTGCTTTTTGAATGGTGCTGCTTTTCTTTTGCATTTGACCGGCTTTTAAAACAACATTCCAAAGCTGTTGTTTCATCGGCTTGGTTTGAGCATAGCTTAATCCACGCAGTGCCAACGATTCTGCATTCGCAGGTTGATTTTTTCGATTGGCGATCATTGCCAAATATAAAAAAGTTTCCGCAGATTGTGGTGCCAAACGCTGTGCTTGAGTTGCAGCACTTTCAGCTTCATTCCATTTTCCATTGGCATAAGCGGTTTGCGTAGTTTGCATCAATTTTTTGAATGCAGGTAAGTCACGACCATCATCAAACTTTTGAATTTGGGTTTTCTGCTCAGGAATAACGATGCGTTGACGTTTAATTTCTGGATGGTCATATGGCGTAATAATGACCCCAGAAGAGTCATGGATATCTGCCTTTTTTTCAGGTGGAGCAGGCGGCTTTTGCTCAGGTTCGACTATGGTTTGGCAACCAGCCAAAATGATCGTCAAAACGCTCAGAATACTGAACGTTTTTAAAACTTTAATGTTTTGCAATTTAATTTGTATACTCTCCACTTGAGATGATGCGAGGTTGATCAGATGAACCCTGATCATTATCGACATCACTTTCACGAATGTAGTCACCTAAACTATCATTTTGTTCCTGAGTTGGCTGCGTCTCTTCAGTATCAACTGTGTAAGGTTCTACTTCATATTGTGTCGAACCACATGCCGTAGCCTGATTTGGAATAGAGTTACGCGACAGAGGAATATACATCGCACCTGTACAATGCTGCGCAGATAAATTACCTGAATAACGGTCTAACCAATGCCACTGTACGCTGTCTGGTTGACGTAAATTAACTGGTTTTTGACGTAACTGCTTCATGACATTGGTCCAAACAGGAAGTGCTCCTGACGAACCAGTTAAGCCTGTAACTTTGTTGTTGTCTAAACCTAACCAAACCACACTTAAGTAATTACCTGAATAACCTGCAAACCATGAGTCACGCGTATCATTGGTTGTCCCTGATTTACCTGCAAGTTTAAGTGAAGCCGGTAATGATGCATAAGCAGAACGGCCTGTCCCTGAACTCATCACTTGTTGTAAACCGTAGTTCAAGATAAAGGCTGCATCAGGTGCAATAGTCGGTTGTACCGTTAAGCTATAACGATCTAATAAACGACCATTGGCATCGACCACTGAACGAATAGCTTTCACTGGATATTTGAAGCCACCGGTTGCAAAGTTGCCATACACACTCATCACTTCCATCGGTGACATATCGATAGCGCCGAGGTAAATCGAAGGGTAGTTTGGAATATTTGAAGTCACACCAAACTTTTTCAGATGGTTAATAAACGTGGACATGCCGAACTCTTGACCTAAGCGTACCGCAGAGAGGTTATACGAGTTTGATAGGGCATCGACCATTGGTACGACACCATGTGCGCCACCACTATAGTTTTTTGGTGTCCAAGCTTTGCCATCACTTTGAATGCTGATCGGACTGTCTTCGATTTGACTCGCCCAGTTATAACGGTTTGATTCTATCGCACTGAGGTAAATCACAGGTTTTAGCAATGAACCGACTTGACGTTTAGCATCCATTGTACGGTTAAAGCCAGTAAAGTCCTGCGTTGAACCGACTGCTGAAACCAATTCACCATTTTCAGGATGAGACACCAGTACCGCGCCTTGTAATTCTTTCAAGCGTGCTGGATTGGCATTACTTAAACGTGCCACAGATTCTTTAAATGCAGTTTGTACACGAGTTTGAGCAATCGGGTCCATCGCGGTGAAAATACGCAGACCTTGATTGGTCAAATCGCTTTCTTGGTATTCGGTACGCAATTGACGACGCACGATATCCATATAGTCAGGGAAGCGAGAAGGGCCCAATGTTGGTTTAGTAATGACATTTAATGGACGCGCTGACTCAGTTTCATATTGTTCCTGAGTTAAATAGCCCATCACTACCATATTGTTTAACACAATATTACGGCGTTTAATCGCACCTTCAGGGTTTTTCCACGGATTATATAGGGTCGGACCTTGAACCAAACCGACTAAATACGCCTGCTGAGCAATATTTAGTTCACGCAGCGGTAAACCAAAATAGAATTGTGAAGCTAAACCATAACCATTGATGGAATAGTTACCGTTTTGCCCTAAGTTCACTTCGTTTAAATAAGCTTCAAGAATTTCATCTTTGTCATAGTGAAGTTCAATCAGCATCGCCATTAAGGCTTCGTTGGCCTTACGCTTAATGGTTCTCTCAGGCGATAAATAAAAATTTTTCACCAATTGCTGAGTGAGGGTCGAACCACCTTGACGTTTACCACCTGTGACATTACTCACAATGGCACGTGCTGTACCACGAATCGAAATACCATGATGCTGATAGAAATTACGGTCTTCGGTAGCAATTAAAGCTTGGATTAAAGGCTTAGGCACTTTATCAAGTTTAATCAGCACACGGTCTTCATTGTGCTGAGGATAAATACCACCAATTAACATCGGCTCTAAGCGGGCAATACCACTGCTTGAAGGCTTGGTTGCACTCACTTCAGTGATTTGATCTTCACCAAAAGTCACTTTAAGGACTTGTTCAGGGTCGACACTATCACCAAAGTCAAAACCACGCGTATGGATATAGGTTACATTGCCAGAAGTAACGTAACTCCCTGTTTTCGCATAGCTATCTTGAGCGTTATAACCCAAAAGTTTCAGTTCTTGGTTGAGGTCTGCTTGGCTCACAGGCGCATTAGTATAAATTTCTAAAGGACGAGCAAATACCTTGGCTGGAATGTCCCAACGTTGACCTTCGAATTTATCCCGTACAATATTATCTAGACGAATAAGATAAATGCTGAACACGAGAAATCCGCCGATAATCAACAGCGAAAAAATCAGTGCAATTATGCCTATGCCACGTTCAGACTTCATAAATAGTGATAAGACCCTGAGAAATTTTGCTAATCATGCGAAGCTTTTCAGTATTTTGCAATATTTAAACTGTTATATGTATGCAAAATATTGGAAGCTACTTCACTAAAGTCGAAACTTTAAAGTTTTTTTAAATCATTTCTGTTAGTGATATGATACCAATGAGGCGAAGCGGAGCAAAAGCGCAGGTGCAAATTTCACATAAATCATTTCGAAACATTGGGTTGATTGGTCGTCCAGACAAATCATCAGTGATCGAAACCCTATGTTTGATCCACGATCATATTTTAAGTTTGGGATTACATCCTGTATTTGATACGCAAACAGCGCAGCTGGTTCCCTACAATAATACTCAGACGGTCAGCCGTAACTTATTGGGTGAAGTCGTCGATTTGGTGATCGTTGTCGGAGGTGATGGTTCATTACTTCATGCTGCACGTGCTTTGGTGAAATATAATACCCCTGTGATTGGTGTGAACCGCGGTCGTTTAGGCTTCCTGACTGATATCAAACCGACTGAAGTGATTTTTAAGTTAGATCAAGTGCTCAAAGGCGAGTTTCAGTTGGATCGACGTTTCTTGCTGGAAATGGAAATTCGCTCGAAAGGCGAGTCGATTTATGATGCTGTAGCTTTAAATGATATTGTGCTGCACTCGGGTAAATCGGTACACATGATCGACTTTGAACTGAATATTGATGGGCAATATGTATACCGCCAACACAGTGACGGTTTAATTGTTTCGACACCAACCGGCTCTACAGCTTATGCATTATCTGGTGGTGGTCCGATTGTCCACCCAAGTATGGATGCGATTGCCTTAGTGCCAATGCATCCACATACTTTGTCGTCACGGCCGATTGTCGTCGGCGGACAAAGCGAAATTAAAATTTTGATTCGTGAAAATCGTGTTCTACCAATGGTCAGTGCCGATGGTCAACACAGTGTATCATTGGGTGTAGGCGATAGTTTACATATCCGCAAACATCCGTTTAAGCTCAACTTATTACATCCACCTGGTTATGACTTCTATATGGCATGTCGTACCAAGCTAGGCTGGAACCAAGATTTTGACTCATTAAAGCAGGATTAATTATGAATATTGAACAGATGCTTGCCGTACTCGATCCTGAAATTGTTGGTCGATTAAAAACGGCAATTGAAATTGGTAAATGGCCAAATGGCGTAGCGCTGACTCAAGAACAACGTCAAATTTGTATGCAAGCGGTGTATGCATGGGAAATTAAACATTTGCCAGAAGATGAGCGTAGTGGTTATATCGACCGTGGGACCAAAGAAGAAGATGAGCATTGCGACTCGCATGTGGAAGAACCTGAGTTCAAGCCGATTCGTTTCGTTTAATCCGTTTTCTTTCTGATTGAAAAAGCCAGCTTAATGCTGGCTTTTTTATTGGCTGATGCATGCCTAAATTTGTTGCTTCATATCTGCTTATTTAAGCGTGACGATTTGCCCACATGGTTTTGGCAGTTTGCATCGCTTCATCAAAACTTGCGACGGCACCCATGGTATACAGTGCGATTCCCATGGTTTCGGTGACCGCGATGTCACCATATTGATGTGTCTGGTGACCGTCCCAAACGGCTTTAAAGACGGCCAAATCGAGTTCTTCTTCGACGGGACTGCGGTTGTCCGTCAGTTTAGGCAATTCATGTTCATACATTTCACCATCCTTGATGCCACAAATTAAGGTTTTTGCATCGGGGTTACGTTCGAATTCACCACCTTCACCCTTAATGACAGCACTATTTTGATAACCCAATTGGAATGCCGCACGTTGATGTGATCCACGATAGGCTGGGTGGAAAATCGCTTGCATGGTGGCTTTGGCATTAAACGGATTTATTAGGCGGGCAAGGGTGTGAATTGGGGAACGCAAACCCATCACATTGCGCAGTGAAATTAGATCACTGAGTATTGGCGAAATGACGTCGAGCGGAATATAAGCAAAATGACGCTGATTGAGCTGCTGTTCCACATCTGTATCATTTTGGCAAATAGGAAAACCCAAATACTCTAATACTTGTTCTGTATAAAGGCGGTTAATGGTATGACCTGAAGCACCATGCATCACGACATTGTAGCCGTGTTTTGCCAGCGTTAATGCGGCCAATAAAAACCAAGGATAATGTTTGCGTTTACCTGCATAAGATGACCAATCTAAATCGACATCAAGCTTTTTAAACTTGAGCTGATCACGTGTGGCTTGGACAAAGCCTGTCAGTTCATCGACAGATTCTTCTTTTACACGCAATAACATCAAGAAAGCGCCCAATTGAACGTCTAAAACCTCATCTTTTAAGATCATGCTGAACGCTTGGTAGGCTTCATCATAAGTGAGAGAACGTGCGCCATTTTTACCTTTACCCACGATACGGACAAATTGCGCAAAAGGATGTTCAAAATCTTTGTAAATATTTCGTTTATTGTTCATGCAAATACTGGGCTTAAAATTAGGACTTAAGGATAGTTTACTTCTATAGTTGGTATTTTTCAGCCTGATAACAGGTTTAAAAAAGGATGTCTTTAGACTATCGTCTAATAAACTCGGTCTATTATTTAACCGAAATTAACATTTGTGGCAGAACAAGCCTTTAAAAAACAGGTAAAATTTAACCTACTTTAGTATGTGTTTCATCTCCTGATCAATGCGCTGATTTTATATCAGGTCCTGATGTGATTATTTAATCACCATACATATTTCGTTTTTCTGTATTTGGCTAAGTCAAATACCTTTGGTGCTCTTTTGTCGAAGACAAAGGGGTTTTGGGCTGTTTATTTTTTGAAAATAGACAAAAACTGAATATTTCTTTGAAGCAGAAATATATCGTGAAGTAATGTCATGGCTAAAAAACCAATTTATAAGTCACTATATTTTCAAGTGATCGTTGCCATTATTGCGGGTGTATTGGTGGGGCATTTCTCACCAAGTGGCACACAAATTATCAATGGTACCGAGCAATACGTAAAAGGCTGGGGTGAATTGTTCTATCCACTAGGACAAGGTTTCATCAAGCTGATTAAAATGATTATTGCACCTGTGATCTTCTGTACCGTGGTGAGTGGTATTGCAGGTATGGAAAGCATGAAATCTGTAGGTAAAACAGGTGGTGTCGCTTTACTATACTTCGAAATTGTTTCGACCATCGCACTCATCATTGGTCTTGCAGTAATTAATATTGCAAAACCAGGTGTAGGCATGAACGTAGATCCAGCATCTTTAGATACTTCAGGTATTTCTAAATATGTTGAATCTGGTGCAGCACAATCTACCCAAGATTTCTTTATGAATATCATCCCAAACACCGTTGTTGGTGCGTTTGCTGAGGGTGAGATTCTTCAAGTTCTATTATTTGCCTTATTATTTGGTTTTGCATTGCATAAACTTGGTGATGCAGGTAAGCCTGTATTGAAGTTTATTGATCAAATTGCACATGTATTCTTTAACATTGTAAACATGATCATGAAGCTTGCGCCAATTGGTGCCTTCGGTGCGATGGCTTATACCATTGGTAAATATGGTATCGGTAGTTTGGCGCAATTGGGTCAGTTGATCATCTGCTTCTATATTACCTGTTTACTGTTTATTTTCCTTGTACTTGGCTCAATTGCACGTATTTGCGGTTTCAGTATCCTCAAAATGATTCGTATGATTCGCGAAGAACTCTTGATCGTACTAGGTACGTCATCTTCAGAATCTGTACTGCCACGTATGTTGAAAAAACTCGAACTTGCAGGTGCAGAAAAATCTGTAGTGGGTCTGGTTATTCCAACAGGCTATTCATTTAACCTAGATGGTACGTCTATTTACCTGACTATGGCGGCGATCTTTATTGCACAAGCGACCAATACGCCGCTTGATATTTCGCATCAGATCACTTTGTTATTGGTTCTACTGATTTCATCTAAGGGTGCTGCGGGTGTGACGGGTTCAGGCTTTATTGTTATGGCTGCAACACTTTCTGCTGTGGGGCATATTCCTGTTGCTGGTTTGGCATTGATTCTTGGTATTGACCGTTTCATGTCAGAAGCACGTGCATTAACGAACCTTGTCGGTAACTCATTGGCAACGATTGTGGTTGCAAAATGGGTGGGTCAATTAGACAAAGAAAAACTGGATTTTGCTTTAGCAAATCCTGAAGAAATTGACCGTCAGATGCAAGAAGAAGGTAATGCACATCATGCTTAAGGCAGATGCTGTGATGTAAAAGATGTGTTTAAAAAGGAAGCTTCGGCTTCCTTTTTTTATGCAAGGCCAAAGCCAAATTTGAACGCTTTAGTTTTTAGGCATGACGGCTGTTCTAAACTGCAATAGGATGGAGTTCAACAAAACAACAAACTCAACCAAGGAAGAAACACATGCTGGCTTATGATGCAGACTTAGAATTATTTCGAGATAACTTTCGCCGTTTTATGGCAGAGCATGTCGCACCACATTATGAGCAATGGGAACGTGAAGGTATTATGCCGCGTTCAGTATGGAATGCCTTGGGTGAAAATGGCTTTTTATGTGTCGATGTGCCTGAAGAATATGGCGGCTATGGCGTCCCAACGCATTATTCACTGATGCTAGTTGAAGAATCTGCGCGCGCAGGTTTTAGTGCATTATCGACAGGTATTTCATGCCATTCTGAAATTGCAGCACCATATATTTTGCACATTGGTTCAGAAGAACAAAAACAACATTGGTTACCGAAAATGGTCACGGGTGAAGTGGTCGGTGCCATTGGTATGACAGAGCCGGGTGCAGGTTCGGACTTACAGTCTATGCGCAGTAGTGCAATTTTGCAGGGTGATCATTACCTTCTCAACGGTTCGAAAACCTTTATCTCAAATGGTCAACATGCAGATCTTGTGGTATTAGCGGCGAAAACTGACCCACAAGCACGTGCCAAAGGCGTGTCATTACTTTTAGTCGATACACATTTGGATGGATTTAAGAAAGGTACTAACCTGGATAAAATTGGTCTGCATGCGCAAGATACGTCAGAGTTGTTTTATGACAATGTCAAAGTACCGAAAGAGCAACTTTTGGGTCAAGCTGGACAAGGCTTTGCTTACTTGATGCAAGAGTTACCGCGTGAACGTACTGCGATCGCTTCGACTGCAATTGGTGCGATTCGTGGTTCCATTGATGTGGCAACGCAGTATGTCAAAGAGCGTCAAGCGTTCGGGCAGGCGATTGGACAGTTCCAAAATACTCGTTTTGTATTGGCGCAGGCTAAGATCGACGAATTGGCTACAGCGGCGTTTTATAATCAAAATGTTGAGCTTTATATGCAAGGCAAGCTTGATGTTGAAACTGCAGCAGCGTTAAAGAGTTTCTCTACCGATATGCAAATGAAAGTGGCCCATAATTTACTCCAATTATTTGGTGGCTATGGTTATATGACCGAATATCCAATTTCACGTTTCTTTGTCGATGCACGTATTCAGCAAATCTACGGTGGCACCAATGAAATTATGAAAGAAATCGTAGCACGAAGTATTTTAGGTCGATAAACAATTTATCAGGCTGAAATTAAAATAGCGAAGTGAATACTTCGCTATTTTTTTTGACAATGTATTTCTATAGAGACGATGTATTTCTATAGATTTGCTTATGTGAATTAGATTATGCGGTTGAGTTTGAGTGAATAGACCTATGACAATGAAGGTTGCCCCAAAACTTGTAGACAGACTTCAATAAATTCAGGCGTATCTAAAGTACTGCGAGACGATATATACAAGTTATTATCATTCACGACCGATTGATCCGACACCACCACACCTGCGTTTAATAAAGCGGATTTCAGCGTTTCAGATTGGGCGAAATGACGACCTTGTATGACACCAGCTTCTAATAACAACTGTGGACCATGGCAACTGCTCAAAATCGGCTTTTGGCTATCTGCAAAATTACGAACAAAATAGATAAAACGGTCATCTAAAGCGAGTTTCTCGGGTGAATAACCGCCGGGGATAAACAAGGCATCAAAATCGTGCACAGAGGCATCGTCGATACTTTGGTCAATGGTGATCTGGGAACGGCGTTTCATGCCGTAAACAATTTTTCCAACCTGATCTTCGATATTGATAATGCTGTGCCGAGCGGCTCGAAAAGCCTCCACAGGCTCAAGGTACTCAATATCTTCAAAATCGTAGGTCACTAACACTGCAATTTTCTTGTGCATACTTGTACCTATGGGTCTGTTATTTTTTTTCTGATATTTAGACTACAAAGCAATGAAAAAAATTACCTGTGTCTTTTGTAATAAATGCGTCAATGACTGTAAACACTAGATGAAAGTGCCTATTAAGTCACTGAAAAAACGATCAATGACCAAGTGTTTATATAGATCATCTTTAAGTTTCAAATTATTTCTATGCCATGAAAACCAAGTTTTGAAATTTTTATTTTGCTTCAAGTATTGAGAGCAAAATTTAAAACTGAAATGACCAATGAAACAAATTGATTGATGGGCTTATACAAGGAGATGGATCTGAGGCAAATTTGGAGGAAAAGAGAAGGTCTATTTATTGTGCTGCTCAAGATGAATGATCAATAAAGCCGTCAAAAGGTAAGATTTTCCTTAATTATGGCTTTACCTATCAGTTTGGCTGTTTTGGCTCTTAAGTTAAGCTGATGAAGCTTTAATCAACTGTATGTTTTTAAGGCTGAAACCATCAAAGTCGTATTGCGCAACATTTGAAAGCTAACTATTGTTATACTGTTTGCAAAATTTTTTTGAAGGGCGACATAACAATGATCAACGATGATCAAAACACTCCGACTTCTCTGGACTTAGCTCAAATTCGTGAAGATATCGACTCTGTTGATATGCAGATTCAACAACTTATCAATCGTCGTGCGAAACTAGCAGAAGCTGTGGCAAAAGCAAAATTTGCTGCAGAAGAGAATCCATTGTTTTATCGTCCTGAACGTGAAGCGCAAGTTTTACGTAAAGTTATGGATCGTAACGAAGGCCCATTGTCTGATGTGACAATGGCACGTTTATTCCGTGAGATCATGTCGGCTTGTTTAGCCCTGGAAGCGCCGCAAAGTATTGCGTTTTTAGGTCCAGTCGGAACTTATACGCATTCGGCTGTTTTAAAACATTTCGGTCAAGACGCTGTTGTTCGCCCTCTTCCAACGATTGATGAAGTATTCCGCGAAGTAGAAGCAGGCAGTGCGCACTATGGTCTTGTGCCTGTAGAGAACTCATCTGAAGGTGTAGTGAACCATACCCTAGATTGCTTCAAATCTTCACATCTGAATGTTATTGGTGAAGTGGAGCTGCGTATTCATCACCAATTCTTAGTGTCTGAAAACACACGTAAAGACAGCATTAAACAAATTTATGCTCATCAACAAACTTTGGCGCAATGCCGTGGTTGGTTAGATGCTCATTATCCAGGTGTAGAACGTGTTGCACTCAGTTCAAATGCAGAAGCTGCACGCCGTATTCGCAATGAATGGCACTCAGCAGCAATTGCTTCTGAAGTCGCTGCGAACATTTACAACCTTGAAATTTTGCATAGCAATATTGAAGACAATCCTGAAAATACTACTCGTTTCTTGGTGATTGGTCGTGAGAAAGTACCGCAATCGGGCAATGATAAAACTTCATTGTTGATTTCTGCGCATGACCGTGCAGGGGCATTACTTGAAATTCTTGCACCGTTTGCCAAGCATAATATTAGCTTAACAAGTATCGAAACACGTCCTGCATTACCAGAAAAATGGGCTTATGTATTCTTTGTGGACTTGGAAGGTCATGTTGAGCAAGAAAACGTGAAAGCGGCGATTGAAGAAATTCGTCCATTGGTTAAAGAAATTCGTGTATTGGGTTCATATCCGATTGCTGTTCTTTAAGATCACAACTGTGATCAATTCCATCAGGAGTTGATCACCTTCATCATTTGAAAAAACTGGAAGTGTAAAATGACGTTTGTCCCAGCCAATGAAGGCATTGCAAAGCTAAAGCCTTACCAACCAGGTAAACCAATTAGTGAACTTGAGCGTGAGTTGGGTATTACAGATATCGTAAAACTCGCATCAAATGAAAACCCATTGGGTTGTTCTGACAAAGTGAAAGAAGCGGTTGCTGCTGAACTTGCAGAAATTGGTCGATATCCGGATGGTGGCGGTTTTATTTTGAAAGACCAAGTTGAAAAACAATTTGGTATTGCACATGACCGCATTACGTTGGGTAATGGTTCAAACGATCTTCTAGAAATTTTCGCTCGTGCTTTTGTTTCAGAGCAAGACTCTGTGGTGTATAGCCAACACGCATTTGCTGTGTATGGTCTGGTGACACAAGCCATTAATGCTGAAGCGATTGAAGTGCCTGCAAAAGGTTTTTCACATGACCTAGATGCAATGGCTGCGGCAATTAAAGACAATACTAAATTGATTTTTATTGCGAACCCAAATAATCCAACAGGTACATGGTTTGAAGAAGCTGAATTTGAAGCGTTCATGCAAAAAGTACCTGCAAATGTGATCGTGGTTTTAGATGAAGCTTATGTGGAATATTTCCCAGAAAACTTCAACAGCTTGAAATTCTTAGATCAATACGCAAACTTAATCGTTAGCCGTACCATGTCAAAATGCTATGGCTTGGCTGCGCTACGTGTTGGTTTTGCTTTGGCTTCAGTTGAAGTGACGGATTTCCTTAATCGTATTCGTCAACCATTTAACGTGAACCATCTTGCGATGGTGGCTGCAGTTGCTGCACTTAAAGATGAAGAGTTTATTGAAAAATCACGCGTAGTGAACAAAGCGGGTATGGCTCAACTTGAGTCAGGCTTTGATGCTTTAGGTTTAGCGTATGTGCCTTCACGTGCCAACTTCATTTTAGTTAATGTAAAAGCAGATCCTGCACAGACTTTCAATGCTTTATTAAAAGAAGGTGTGATTGTTCGTCCAGTTGGTATCCCCGAGCATTTACGTGTATCAATTGGGACTGAAGCTGAAAATGCTAAATTCTTAGCGGCATTGGCTAAAGTTTTGGGCTTAGAGGCTAAAGCTTAAGTCATGTCTGTACCACTATTTGAAAAAGTTGCTTTTATTGGGCTTGGGCTAATTGGCTCAAGCCTAGCTCGTGTCATGATTGCTGAAGGATTGGCTAAGGAAATTGTGGCGTCTACGCGTTCACAAAAAACTTTAGAAGATGCAAAAGCTTTAGGACTTATTCAGCAGGGTTATAGCGATCCTGCTGAAGCGGTCAAAGGTGCAGATCTCGTTGTCTTGGCTTTACCTGTTCGTGCGACACAAAAAGTCCTTGAGGTGATCAAACCTTATCTATCCGAACAGACGATTATTACCGATGTTGGGAGTACCAAAGGCAATGTCGTTGATGCAGCGAAAGCGGTCTATGGTGAGCAATTACCTGCTGGTTTTGTACCGGGGCATCCGATTGCGGGGGCTGAACTGACAGGTGTGCATGCTGGTAAAGTGGATTTATTTGCCAATCACAAAGTGATTTTGACACCTTTACCTAGCAGTGCAGATTGGGCTGTAGAGAAACTGATTCAATTGTGGCAAGCTGCCAAAGCGGAAGTGATTTGCATGGATGTGGAAAAACACGATGAAGTGTTGGCCCATACCAGTCATCTTCCGCATTTGATGGCATTTAACTTGGTTGAGCAACTTGCGAACCGAGAAGATAATCTAGATATTTTCCGTTATGCCGCTGGCGGTTTTCGTGATTTCTCACGCATTGCTGCAAGCGACCCACATATGTGGCATGACATCTTTTTTGCCAATAAAAAGGCAATTTTAAATGCGGTAGATGGCTTTGAAAAACAATTGGCTATTCTTCGTAAACTGATTGAAGATGAAAACTCACAAGCGTTGATGGGACTGTTGGGGCATGCACAAGCGGCACGTCAACATTTCAATCACATGCTCGCAAAGAAACCACTGATGGAGAAAAATAAAGTGACGACACAGCAATTCAAAATTTTACCGGGTCCAAAGCAATTCCAAGGTAAATTTACTGTGCCAGGTGATAAATCTGTGTCACATCGCTCTATCATGTTTGGTGCTATTGCAGAAGGCACAACGCATGTCACGGGTTTCCTTGAAGGTGAAGATGCCTTGGCAACCCTCCAAGCATTCCGTGATATGGGAGTGAGTATTGAAGGCCCTAAAAATGGCGAAGTCACCATTCATGGTGTAGGCATGCATGGTTTAAAAGCACCTGCAGGCGCTTTGTATATGGGTAACTCAGGCACTTCAATGCGTTTGCTTTCAGGCATGTTGTCGGCACAGAAGTTTGATTCGGTGATGACGGGTGATGCGTCATTATCAAAACGTCCAATGGAACGTATTGCCAAACCATTACGTGAAATGGGTGCGCAAATTCAAACTACAGGTGAGCGTGGTACGCCGCCCGTGTCTATTTCCGGAAGTCAAAACCTGAAAGGTATTCATTACGACTTACCAATGGCATCTGCACAAGTAAAATCCGGTATTTTGTTGGCTGGTCTTTGGGCGGAAGGTGAAACTGTTGTCACTGAGCCGGAACCAACACGTGACCATTCAGAGCGTATGCTTCGTGCATTTGGTTATGACGTGAAAACAGAAGGCAACCGCATTTCACTTCAAGGTGGCGGCAAGTTAGTCGGTACAGACATTCAAGTACCCTCTGACATTTCATCTGCAGCATTCTTTATGGTGGGTGCAGCGATTACTGAAGGTTCAGATGTCACACTCGAAGCGGTTGGCATTAATCCAACACGTACAGGTGTGATCGAAATTTTAAAACAGATGGGTGCTGACCTGACTGTTGAAAATGAGCGTATCGCTGGTGGTGAGCCGATTGCAGATATTCGTATTCGTGGTTCACGTACACTCAAAGGCATTCATATGCCAGAAGATCAAGTGCCATTAGCGATTGATGAATTCCCAGCGTTATTTATTGCTGCTGCATGTGCAGAGGGTCAAACCATTTTGACTGGTGCAGCTGAACTTCGAGTGAAAGAGTCGGATCGTATTCAAGTGATGGCAGATGGCCTAAAAATTATGGGTATCGATTGTACGCCAACCGAGGACGGCATTATCATTGAAGGTCAAGGCAAAGCGGGTGAGTGGGGTGCAATCTTCACAGGTGGTCAAATCGAATCACATCATGACCACCGTATTGCAATGAGCTTCTCAATGGCAGGTTTACGTACTTCGGGTGAAATTAATATCGTGGGTACAGAAACTGTTGCGACCAGCTTCCCGACATTTACAGAGCTAGCGACTCAAGCCGGTTTAACGATTGTGGTAAGTGAATAAATAATTCACTAAATTTGTATATTTATTCAACAACAGCCAAGCAAATGCTTGGCTGTTTGGTTTTAATTGCTTATGCTAAAACCATACAACAAGAATGTCTTTGGATAGATACATGAGAAAACTACAATTCACCGCGCATAGCGAGTCAAATCGAGTTGAAAGCAGTGCTGATACGCAAACTCAGGTTGCTGAATTATTGGCAAATAAATTAGAGCGTTATGGCTTTCAAACGTTATCGCAAAGTGGTGATCAGATTGCAGTCAGTGTCGATCAGCATGAATTGCCGCTTTCAGTGACATGTCAGGGGCAGGATGAATCAGGTCGTTTAGTCTGTGAAATTACCTCTTATCCAGATGAAGACCAAGATTGGTTAGATCGTATTACTGAGCAAAGTTTATTGAACCAATTGGCTCAAGCAGTCGAAAACAGTTTAAAAGAAGAAGAGTCATATAGTGAGTTTCAATGGAAACAAATGACAAAATGATCTGAAAAATTGAATTAAAAATCATCCATAAAAAAGCAGCATAGCGCTGCTTTTTTGTTTTTAACAGAATGTATTGAACAAGGTTATAGACATTCAATATTGATTGGATTAATGGTTCGATTGCTCTTTTTCACATAGTCACACATTTTTTCTGACTCTTGTTCATTGAGTCCCCAAAACACAATCACACCACGTTGATCAGTCAATTTGCTATCGCTAAGATAAATATAATGGGTGTCATGATAGTTTTTATCGAGCATATCTTTATATTTTTGATCGGTAAAAGATGAACAAGACGAAATTTCAGCTTCTTTACACACCGAGTCACTCGAACAGCGTTGCTTAAAGGTTGAAATCATATTCATGGTGTCAGTGCTGTTGAGTTGGGCTTCACACACTTGGCTGTTGGGAAAGTCATAGACCATCTTTAAGCTAAAATCACGACCATCGACATTCATCTTGTATGACGCAGTCAAATAGGCTTTGGGACCATCGTTCGCAGCAACCGTAGATGCTGGCAAATTTGTCGTTGTGGATGGGGTTGAATTAAAATAATAGACCAAAGCTGCAATGCCTAGACTTAAAATCACAGCAACAATATATTTCATTTTTCCCTCTAAATTTTATCTTAATTTTTCTCGGTATTATTTCTGTAGTTGATTATTTAAACAAGTAAATTATTGGTTTTTAGATAAAAAATTGAGACGTAATCAAAATTAAACGAGCGTCGGATTAGGTCATTACATGTTGAACGAATTATGATCACTAATGCAAAAAAATGGATAAATCGAAAAGCGAGTAGTTCAGTTTATCTGGAATATTGGGGGAATAGAGCGTTCGCTAGGCAAAAAAAATGAGCCAGTTAAGCTGACTCATTTTTTTGTATTTTTTATACTAAAAAGCGTGAAATCGCGATACGAAGCTGTTTTAGATAACCTGTAAAGAAGTGGTTTGCACCTGGTAAAACCGTGATTAAATGGCGCTGTGGTTTGGCCCACTGAATCAAGTCAGATAACAGTGTGACATTATCTTCTTCACCATGAATAAATAAAATATCACCTTTAATATGCGGAGTCACATAGTGACGCACACCTGCAACTGTTGTGGTTGGTAGGCCACATAAAATAGTTTGTACAGGCTGCAATTCTACTGGCAATAGGGCATAGCATTTAGTCATGACATTTGCACCAAAACTAAAACCGCCTGCATAAAATGGCAGGTTCGGATGTTGGTTACGAGCAAATTCAATGACTTGCATAGTGTCTTTAGTTTCACCATTGCCTTCGTCATGTATTCCTGCACTTTGGCCAGAACCACGGAAACTTGGGCGATAAACAACATAGCCACGTTCTAAGAACATTTGCGCTAAAAGCACAGGGACTTTGTGCTGTGGTGTACCACCTTGCAATGGGTGAGGGTGTGTAACTACCGCGAATCCTTTCACTTCACCCTGTGGATAATCAACAAAAATTTCAAGTTGACCCATCGGCCCTTGAATGAACAGTTGTTCTGACATAATGACTAAAATGTGAAAGCGGGAGAGTCTATAGTTTACAGATTAATATTATCTAAAACACAGATTGGATTTGAAAATACTCTACTGTTATAGTTTGTTTAATTAAAAATTAATCAGGATGTTTATGCTCGCTTTAATTTCTCCAGCAAAAACTTTAGATTACGAAACCGCTTTACCGACTGAAAAATTCACTCAACCACGGCTATTAGATCATTCTGAAGAATTGATCTCAGTCGCACGTAAATTGTCGGCAAGTGAAATTTCAAGCTTGATGAGTGTCAGTGAGAAAATTGCGACTTTAAATGTTGAGCGCTTCCGAGATTGGCAGCCTGATTTTGATTTTGCCAATGCACGTCAAGCAATCTTTGCCTTTAAAGGTGATGTGTATACGGGTTTAGATGCTTATCAACTTGCAAACACAGACCTTCAATACGCACAAACCCATTTGCGTATGCTCTCGGGTCTCTACGGTTTATTGCGTCCACTGGATTTAATGATGCCATATCGTTTAGAGATGGGGATCAAGTTGCAAAACCCACGTGGACATAACTTGTACGAGTTTTGGGATAATACAATCACCAATCTCATCAATGACGATTTGGAAAAAGCCGGCTCTGAACTTTTGGTCAACATCGCTTCAGATGAATACTATAAGTCGGTCAAAGAATCAAAAATTAAAGCCGAAATCATCAAACCTGTTTTTCTGGATCAAAAGAACGGCAAATATAAAGTCATCAGCTTCTATGCCAAAAAAGCACGTGGCCTAATGGCGCGTTATTTGTTGGAAAATAAAATTGAACGTATTGAAGATATCAAGTCGTTCAATACCGATGGTTATTATTTCGATGCAGAGAGTAGCTTAAAGGGCGAATTGGTCTTTAAGCGAGACGAACAACAAGCCGCTTAATTTCGAAATTGAAAAACTTAGACCGAAAAGAATATGAATAGCCGCTGCTTAGAACTCAGCGGCTTTTTTTATCTTCTTCATTCGAGATGTAATGGTGGGTCTGTGAAATTGATCGTGCTTTAAATTTCGCAGGTGAAATGATCTATGATTTGAGGCTTTTTGCGGAAAAGGCTTCGAAAAAACATTCAGTTATTATCTTGTCTATCAGTCTAAAATATATTACAAAGTTAACATTGATCGAACAAATAGCTTATTAAATGACTTAATAAGATATAAAATTGTGAAATACATCACTTTTTTGTTTAAGTTTTTTGTTATTATAGCTAAATATTTAAACATGAATAAAATTTTGTTATGAAAAAAATACTGATACCAATTTTTATACTCAGCATTGTGTTTTTAGGGTTTAGTGTTTATAAGAATGCAGAGTTAAAGCGACAGCAAGAAATTAATCAGGTGTTCAATGATGATTTGAGCGCATCACCTTATATGCGCTAAAAAAAATCAATCTTGCTGCTTTTGCATTGAGCTCAAGCATGGTCTTGAAGTGTTCGTTTAAATATTGATATTTTATTTTTATATATAATAATTTGAAACTTTATAAAGAAAACAATGTCTTAAATTTACTAAATTGAAAAGCGATGAAAATGTGGAAACATTAAAAAATCAATGTGTTATAATTTGCCGAAATTAATTTGATCAGTATTTATTGATATTAAATACGAATTAAATGACATAAATAGAGGAGCTGCATAGGTTTATGCAGCTTTTTTGTTTGCAAATTTCAACATTTGTACCGTGTTGTATGTTGTTGAAAATAGGATTTTTTAAAGCCTACAATCTGCCGAATTGGCATATTCGTTGCTTAGGCATACACAAAATTAATGATGAATACATGACATGATTAATTTTGTGGAATGCTTATATGCATAAAGTTTACTTCATAGGGGCTAGGTCATGACGACTCCTAATCCATCTTCCGAGAACATGCTTGAACGTCTGTTTAAACTGAGCGAAAACAAAACCAGTTTCAAAACAGAAGTCATTGCAGGTGTAACTACTTTCTTGACAATGTGTTACATCATTATTGTCAATCCAATGATTTTGTCCGAAACGGGTATGGATCATGGCGCTGTTTTTGTCGCAACCTGTCTAGCAGCAGCCATTGGCTGTTTGGTGATGGGGCTTGTTGCTAACTATCCAATTGCCTTAGCACCCGGTATGGGCTTAAACGCTTACTTTACCTATTCTGTATGTTTGGGTATGGGCGTGGAATGGCAAACTGCTTTAGCAGCTGTTTTTGTCTCTGGCCTTGTTTTTATCGCTATCAGCATGTTCAAAATCCGTGAAGCGATTGTCAATGCGATTCCAATGTCGCTTAAACTGGCGATCGGCGGCGGTATTGGTTTATTCCTTGCGCTGGTTTCTTTGAAAAATGCCGGCATTATTGTTGATAACCCTGCAACATTGGTTAGTCTGGGTGATTTAAAACAGCCGTCTGTCTTGTTGGCTTTACTTGGCTTCTTGATGGTTGTGGTTATGCATCACTTTAAAGTACGTGGTGCAATCATCATCAGTATTTTGGTGATTACTGCAATTTCAACCCTGCTGGGCTTCAACGAATTTAAAGGTGTTGTAGGTGCTATTCCTTCAATCGCTCCAACATTCATGCAAATGAACTTCGAAGGTCTATTCACCGCAAGTTTGATTGGCGTGATCTTTGTATTCTTCTTGGTCGATTTATTTGACTCTACAGGTACATTGGTCGGTGTATCACACCGTGCAGGCTTATTAAAAGATGGTAAATTACCACGTTTGAAGAAAGCATTATTTGCAGACTCATCTGCAATTGTTGCGGGTGCGGCATTGGGTACGTCTTCGACTACGCCTTATATTGAATCATCAGCAGGTGTTGCTGCCGGTGGTCGTACAGGTTTAACTGCAGTTGTAGTTGCTGTATTGTTTATTTTGGCATTGTTCTTAGCACCACTTGCTCAGTCAGTACCAAGTTTTGCAACTGCGCCAGCATTGTTGTTTGTTGGAGTATTGATGATTCAAGGTATCGTTCATATTGAGTGGGATGATATTACTGAAGCAGTCCCAGCATTCTTAACAATTGTATTTATGCCGTTTACGTATTCAATTGCAGACGGTATTGCAATGGGCTTCATTAGCTATGCATTGGTTAAATTGCTGACAGGTAAAGCGAAAACTGTACCGTATATGGTTTGGATTATTGCTGTACTTTGGGCATTGAAATTTGCTGCATTTGGCGGTTAATACTGTCAAATAGCGAAAGGGTGTAAACTCAGTTTGCACCCTTTTTTATTTTTATGAGGATAAGAGATGGATCAACTTGAGCTGATTCGCGCTTTGCCAAAAGCAGAGCTACATGTGCATATTGAAGGGACATTTGAGCCTGAACTCATGTTTGCAATTGCCCAACGCAACAATATTGCAATCCCTTATCAATCAGTCGAAGAATTAAAAGAAGCGTATAACTTTCATAATTTACAGTCTTTTTTAGACATTTATTATGCAGGTGCAAATGTACTGATTCATGAGCAAGATTTTTATGATTTAGCATGGGCATACTTTGAAAAATGTGCAGAAGATCATGTGGTTCATACCGAAATGTTCTTCGACCCACAAACTCATACAGACCGTGGGGTTGCTTTTGAAACTGTCTTGAATGGCTTACAACGCGCTTGTGATGATGCCAAAGCAAAACTGGGCATTAGCTCACATCTGATTATGTGCTTCTTGCGTCATTTATCTGAAGATGCAGCATTTGCAACATTAGAACAAGCTTTACCATATAAAGATCAAATTATTGGTGTCGGTTTAGATTCGAGTGAAGTGGGTCATCCACCATCAAAATTCGAACGTGTTTTTGCTAAAGCCCGTGAAGCAGGTTTTCTTATCGTTGCGCATGCAGGGGAAGAAGGTCCAGCAGAATACGTATGGGAAGCCTTGGATTTGCTGAAAGTAAATCGTGTTGACCATGGTGTACGTTCAGAAGAAGATCCTGCTTTGATGCAACGTTTAATTGCAGAAAAAATGCCATTAACCGTTTGCCCGCTAAGCAATTTAAAGCTCTGTGTGGTCAATAATATGGCTGAGCATAATATTCGCCGTCTATTGCAACAAGGTGTGCATGTGACCGTCAATTCAGATGATCCATCGTACTTTGGTGGTTATATGAATGATAACTTCATTGCGATCACCAAAGCACTTGATTTAAGCAATGCAGAGTTAAAGCAACTGGCAATCAACTCTTTTGAAGCATCATTTATTTCAGATGCTGAAAAACAAGCTTGGATTAAAAAGATTGAAGCGTTGAATTAATAATCAGCGTATAATCTCAGGCAGTGAATATTCACTGCCTTTTTTATGTTTAAATCATGCTTTTATCTCATTCAAATCGCTCTATATTTGCCTCATCGATTACATTTTTAGCCGCAGTATTGATTTCATCCGCTGCTAGTGCAGATAAATCAAGTTTAAGTCAGCGTATGCTAAAGCCTGTGATTGAATATCAATGCTCGCAAGAATTAAATACTTCTAAAATTTGGAAAGGTGCTGCGTTGTTTATGAGTGCTCAACAGAAAAAAGACAATCAAGCTGCGATTTGTCAGTGCGTGAGTGAGCATGCTATGGATGATATCGGTGCGAAAGATCTGATGACTGCTGCAGTGAATGAAACTGAAAAGAATAAACTGATTTCTAAAGCGGTTTTGAATAGTATGCGCGGCTGTGCTCAGCAAGTGCTGAATTAAAAGATAATGCTTAAAAAAAGCCACATGATGTGACTTTTTTTTGTCTTTATTAGGGTTTTGGTTGTCGTGTCATGCTTTTGAGCACATGGTCTTTATCAATAAAATGATGTTTCAATGCTGCCAAAATATGACCCACTAAGAGCAATCCTGCTGCCCAAGAAATCCAAATATGTAATGGTTTCACGATGGCTAATAATTCAGGATTATCTTGTACCAAGCGTGGTATTTCAAACAAATACAATACGGGAGCAGGGTGACCTGCATTCCAGCTAAATAAGCAACCTGTAATCGGTAAAGCCAGTAGTACAAAATACAGTGCTAAATGACCCAAATGTGCCAAGGTTTTCATGCCGGATGACATACTGTCAGGTAATTCAGGTGTGGGGTGGGTATAGCGCCAAAAGATTCGTATCACCACCAAAAAATAATCGTAGTCGCAATATTTTTATGGAGGGTAATGACTTGTCCTTTAAAGCTGCCATCGACGTCATAACTCAGAAAATTGCCACTATAAAAGCCAATTAACCATGCCACGATGAATATGATCGCCATCAGCCAATGTAAGACCTGAGCTGTTCGAGTGTAGTATTGTGTGTTATTGCTCATGTTGATTATTTAAGCGTTCAATCTTATGCAGATTCTAATACAGACCACAAAAATATGCGTCGTTTAAAATCGGGACACTGTGTTGTGAATATGCAACACAGGCTTTGATGATTAACTACACAATTACCGAATTTATTTTAAATAGTCATATCGGATGGTGTGTGATTTGGGGCACAATATGCGCGTTAATTAACAGAACAAAGGAAATATTCGTGAAAAAATTAGTTGCTGTTCTAGCGCCATTAGCGCTTGTTCTTTCTGCATGTGCTGCGACTGGTACAACAGGTACAAGTTCTACAGGTACAACTTCAGCAAACAGCTTGGCAATGATGGCGGTTAAAGTGGGTGTTCAAGCGAAATGCGTGACTGAGCTTAATAACAACAGCTACTGGAAAACAGGTTCAAAATTATTAACAGAAACTCAAAAATCTGAACTACAAACTGAAGTGTGTTCATGTGTAGGCGAGAAAGCGACAACTAGCGTGACTGCAACGGATTTGGTTGTAGCAGCAATGGATAAAACTTCACAAGCAAATCTTGCGGCTAAAATCGTGACAAATACTTTAAATGCTTGCGTGATTGAAACATTTAAAAACTAAGATTTAGAACATTTTATACGACCCTGACAATGGTTTTGCTGAGTATCAGTAAATCCAAATTAAGGGTCGTATTTTATTTTGAGTGAGAGATATATGAAAATTGCTGGTGCAGATGAAGCGGGTCGCGGTCCATTGGTGGGTTCGGTTGTTGCGGCAGCTGTCATTTTAGATCCAAATAACCCGATTGAAGGTTTAAACGATTCTAAAAAACTCACTGAAAAAAAACGTGAAAAGTTATTTATTGAGATTCAAGAAAAAGCCTTGGCTTGGGCGATTGCTGAAAGTTCTGCACAAGAAATTGATGAGATCAATATTTTGCAAGCATCATTACTTGCAATGCGTCGTGCAGTGGAAAAACTCAATGTACAGCCAGAACACGTGTTGGTCGATGGTAATAAAGTCCCAACCGGTTTAGCAATGAGCTGTGATGCAATCGTGGGCGGTGATGCGATTCATCCAGAGATTTCGGCTGCGAGTATTTTGGCAAAAGTGACTCGAGACCACGAAATGGTTGAACTGGATGCAAAATATCCACAGTATGGTTTTGCGAAACACAAGGGCTATCCAACCAAAGCGCACTTCGAAGCGATTGCACAGTATGGGGTGATTGATGAACATCGCCGCAGTTTTGGCCCCGTACGTAAAGTTCTAGAAGGGCAGTAATTAAGCTCAGTTGAACTTATATAGTAAACGCATGTTCTAGATAAATTTAAAGCGGCCTAATGAGCCGCTTTATCATTTAACAACTTAAATCTTAGCGATTATAGTTGTTTTGTGAATAATCAGTTTCTTCAAAAGATGGCTGATATTCTTGATCAATGTTTTGGAGATGTTCGTGCATTGCGCGTTCATGTTGAATTCGTTGGTAAATTTCTTCACGATGAACAGATACTTCTTTTGGAGCATTCACGCCAATACGAACCTGATTACCTTTAACACCAAGTACAGTCACGCTAACTTGGTCTCCAATCATTAATGTTTCTCCGACACGACGAGTCAGAATCAGCATGTTTCTCTCCTTGCAAAATGCAAAACCTGCAAATGATCTGTTATGTAAAATTCATAACTTGTAAAAGCAAAAAAATTTAGCAGTGCATCTGAAACAATCTTTGTGACAGTCGCAAACTGAGTAAATTTTAAAATCCTCAGGTTTAATATAACAGAGCCACTATAAAAAAAACTATAGTGGCTCTGAATTTTTACGATGTTTTTCAAAATCTGTCTAACAATGACAAATTTTGACACACAGCAAGGTTAATTAAGCGCGTGCGCTTGATTCACCTGTTTCACGGTCTAGGCCGAATGCAGTGTGTAGAGCACGTACAGCAAGCTCTAAGTATTTCTCATCGATAATCACTGAAATTTTGATTTCAGAAGTCGAGATCATCAAAATGTTAATGCCTTCTTTTGCAAGAGCAGTAAACATTTTGCTTGCAACACCTGCGTGTGAGCGCATACCAACACCAACAATCGATACTTTAACGATGTCTGCGCGAGTTGCAACTTCACGTGCACCAATTTCTTGTGCAGTCGCTTCAAGAATGGCTTTCGCTTTTGGTAATTCACCGCGGTTAACTGTAAATGTGAAATCAGTTGTGCCGTCTTCTTCAACGTTTTGGATAATCATATCCACTTCAACATTGGCATCACCAATTGGTGAAAGGATGTTTGAAGCAATACCCGGTTTATCCGGTACACCAAGAATAGTTAATTTAGCTTCATCACGGTTGAACGCGATACCTGAGATGATTGGTTGTTCCATGTTGTCTTCCGCTTCAGTGGTGATTAGTGTCCCGACGTTTTGTTTAAAGTTTTCGTCGAATGCGCCATCATCGTCATTATCAAAACTTGATAATACGCGTAAAGGCACTTGGTATTTACCGGCAAATTCTACAGAGCGAATTTGAAGGACTTTAGAACCAAGTGATGCCATTTCAAGCATTTCTTCAAAAGAAATACGATCAACTTTTTTCGCTTTTGGAGCGACACGAGGGTCAGTGGTGTAAACACCATCAACGTCTGTGTAAATCTGACATTCGTCAGCTTTAAGTGCAGCAGCCAATGCAACACCTGAAGTGTCAGAACCACCACGACCTAGAGTCGTTGTGTTACCTTCAGCATCAAAGCCTTGGAAACCTGCCACAACAATGACACGTCCAGCGTCAAGGTTTGAAGTCAATACATCTGTATCAATCGCTTCAATACGCGCCTTGGTAAATGCGCTGTCGGTTTTAATACCAACTTGACGACCTGTAAGTGATTTAGCTTCAACACCAATAGAGTTAAGTGCCATTGCTAACATAGAAATCGTTACCTGTTCACCCGTAGACACCATTTGGTCTAATTCGCGTGGATCAGGTGTTTCGGTAATGGCTTTCGCTAAAGCAAGTAGACGATTGGTTTCGCCACTCATTGCAGATACAACAACCACAACTTTGTGACCGTGATCATGCCAACGCTTTACACGACGAGCAACATTTAAAATGCGCTCTGGAGTACCCATTGAGGTACCGCCATATTTTTGAACGATTAATGCCATAACTATCCTTACCAAGTAAATAAGTCTAAAGACTTAAAGCACTTACACATATTTTAAGACCGCACTTGAGCGCGATTTTAATATACCACGTAGCTCATGAACTCCAAGGTAGGAGGAGTTCAAATAGATACTTTGTGTCTGCAGGGGATTCACATGAACCCAGCCTTTTAGACTCCATTTTCATCATTTAGCCAGAGGTTGAATATTGGTTTCAACATGATGATTGAGTTTGCGCTTTCGCGCATCAACAGTGTTTAAGCAGGATCCAGCATTAAAAAACACACTGCTTAAACCTGTTGATTTGCTCAAAGGAGGTGAGTCACTTTGAGCTATAGGACTTTTGGTCTTATTTTGCAGTTAACCATGCAACGAGGTCAGTCATTACTGCTTCAAGTTTGTCGCTATAAGGCGCACCACCTTGAGCCATATCAGGTTTACCACCACCTTTACCACCAAGCTCTTGACCAAGGTGTTTGATGATGTCACCTGCTTTTACAGCAGCAGTGTATTCTTTAGCAACCGAAGCAATCAGGCTCACTTTGTCGGCATCAACCGCTGCGATCACGATCACAGCATTGTCTAACTTAGATTGCACACCATCGTGCAAGTTGCGAAGTGATTTCGCATCTACACCTTGAACGGTAGTGATTAATGTTTTGCGGCCAGCAATCTCTTGAACTTGACTTAATAACTCAGCTGCTTGGAAGCTTGCTAATTTTTGGTTCAATTGTTCAATTTGTTTTTGCAGGCTAGACGCAGTGTGAGATAAAGCTTCAACTTTTTCTAAAGTTTGATCTTTTTGCGCTTTCAGCAAGTCATTAATTGCATGAATGTCACGATCAGCTTTTTGCGCAGCTTCAACAGCTTTAGTGCCTGTAACGGCTTCAATACGGCGTACGCCTGCAGCAACACCGCCTTCAGAAGTGATCTTGAATAGGCCGATGTCGCCTGTGCGTTTTACGTGAATACCACCACAAAGTTCGATAGAGAAGTTTTTCTCATCTTTGGTTGTACCCATTGAAAGTACACGTACTTCGTCACCGTATTTCTCACCGAACAACATCATCGCGCCTTTTTCTTTAGCAGCATCGATGTCTAAAAGTTCAGTTGAAACAGCAGTGTTGGCAATCACTTCGGCATTGACAATGCGTTCAATTTCTTGAAGCTGTTCAAATGAAACAGGCTGATCATTGGCAAAGTCAAAACGTAAAAGTTCGCTGGCAACCAATGAGCCTTTTTGCTGTACGTGCGTACCCAAAACTTGGCGCAGCGCTGCATGCAACAGGTGAGTCGCAGAGTGGTTGCGCGATGTTGCTGCACGGATATCTGCTTTAACAATCGCTTCAACCGCTTGAGCCGCTTTTAAGTTACCCATGGTCACGATGCCTTGGTGTACAAATGCGCCGCCTGATTTTTTGGTGTCTTGAACTTCAAAAATACCAGTTTCGTTTTTGAAGATACCTGTATCGCCAACTTGACCGCCACTTTCTGCATAGAACGGAGTTTGGTTTAGAACGATTAGTGCTTCGTCACCTTCAAAAACTTCATCAACTTGTTCGCCGTCTTTGTAGATTGCAACAATTTGACCTTGGCCTTGAGTTGCGTCATAGCCGTCAAATTGAGTCTCGCCTTCAACTTTGACAATTGAGTTGTAGTCGACAGCAAATTTACCAGCATCACGCGCACGTTGACGTTGAGCTGCCATTTCGACTTCGAAACCAGCTTCATCAATCGTTAAATCACGTTCACGTGCAATGTCTGCTGTTAAGTCAGTCGGGAAGCCGTAAGTATCGTAAAGTTTAAATACAGTTTCGCCTGGAATCACTGAACCTTTAAGTTGAGCCAATTCGCCTTCAAGCAATTTCAAACCTTGCTCTAAAGTTTTTGCGAATTGTTCTTCTTCTTTCAAAAGCTGTGCTTCGATACGTGCTTGCTGTGCAGCAAGCTCAGGATAAGCAGCGCCCATCACGTCGATCAGCGGCTGCAACATTTTATGGAAGAATGAACCTGTTGCACCCAATTTGTTACCATGACGTACTGCACGACGGATAATACGGCGAAGTACATAGCCACGGCCTTCGTTAGACGGGTTAACACCGTCTGCAATCAAGAAGCAGCAAGAACGTGCATGGTCAGCCACAACTTTAAGTGAAGCAGGGTATTCAACTGGTTTGTTTTCTGCTTGTGCTTTTGCTTCAAGTTCAGTGGTATCTAAACCAATGATTTCAGCAGCAGCTTTAAGTAGGTTTTGGAATAGGTCAATTTCGTAGTTTGAGTTTACATGCTGTAAAACTGCAGAAATACGCTCAAGGCCCATACCTGTATCTACAGAAGGTGCAGGAAGGGCATGCAGAACACCATCAGCAGTACGGTTGAACTGCATGAATACGTTGTTCCAAATTTCGATGAAACGATCGCCATCTTCTTCAGGAGTGCCCGGTAAGCCGCCCCAAATGTGGTCACCATGGTCAAAGAAGATTTCAGAACATGGACCGCAAGGACCTGTATCGCCCATTGCCCAGAAGTTATCTGAAGCGTATTTTTCGCCTTTGTTGTCACCAATACGGATAATGCGTGAAGCGTCTAGACCAATTTCTTTGTTCCAGATATCAAATGCTTCGTCATCTGTATGGTAAACAGTGGCATAAAGTTTATCTTTTGGCAGACCTAACCATTTTTCGTTGGTTAAGAAATCCCAAGCAAATGTGATGGCATCACGTTTGAAGTAGTCACCAAATGAGAAGTTACCCAACATTTCAAAGAACGTGTGGTGACGTGCTGTATAACCAACGTTGTCTAAGTCGTTGTGTTTACCGCCGGCACGGACACATTTTTGTGAAGAAGTTGCACGAACGTAGTCACGTTTTTCAAGACCAAGGAAGCAGTCTTTAAACTGGTTCATACCAGCATTTGTGAACAATAGTGTTGGGTCGTTGGCAGGTACCAGAGAACTCGACGCGACACGTGTATGCCCTTGCGATTCAAAGTAGCTTAAAAAAGCTTCGCGAATTTCAGCTGATGTCATAAAACGAGTACTCACAACCAAGTCTCTCCTAATTTCGATTTGGTAATAGCATATCAAGCAAGTCTTACAAAATTTTAAAGCTGGCTTGAGATGCTGACATAAAATTTAAAAACGCTAAATTATAACGGAAAAAGGTGTAGTGACCAATGATTTTCGGCTATCTCTATGACTTTTTATATGTTTTAAATTTAGCACCTATATTTTTAGATTTTTAAACCTTTGGAACGCTGAAAGTATTTATTGATTAATCTAGTGAGCACTGTTTTCGGCGTTTTATTTATATGTCTTGGAAAGTTTTCAATGTTCAAATTCAGCACGTTGATAAATGCTCTACGTGAAGGTGCTTTGCATTTATATTTTTCAGTTCATTGGGAAAATTGAATGTTTATATCCAATTTAATCATAGTGTTTGGACTTGATCTTGGTGCTGTACATTTTCAGTGAAGCTAATATTTAGATCTAAACAGGCGCTAACGCTTTATAAAAATATAGCCCAATAAGCATTAAACGAATAAATGATAACGTTTTCATGTTGAAATCCATTAACATATAGATGCTTTATTTTTGTTTCAAAACGAAGGATTGGTCATGCAGAGAGTGGCAATTAATGGATTTGGTCGAATCGGACGCAATGTATTACGCGCATGGTTTGAAAATCCAAAAGAATTTCATTATGAAATTGTTGCCATAAATGATGTCGCTGATGTGGAAACCATGGTGCATTTGTTTAAATACGACACCACGCATGGTCGTTTTGCAGGCCAAGTCGAAATTCTTGAACAAGATGGCGCTATTTTTCTAGACATCTCTTGTGCCCAAGTACATCTCAAAGTGCAAGTGTTGAATGAGCCACAGCCGAGTCTTTTGCCGTGGCAACGACTGAATGTCGATGTGGTACTCGAATGCACAGGTTTATTTCGATCAAGAGAGGCAGCCACACAGCATATTGGTGCAGGTGCCAAACGTGTGATAATTGGTGCGGCGCCGTTTGACAGTGTTGATGCTGCGATTGTCTATGGTGTTAATCATCATGAAGTCAAAGCGACGGATCAAATTATTTCGAGTGTGTCTTGTACCACGCAGGCTTTGGTGCCCTTAGTCAAAATCATTGATGATGCCTTTGGTATAGACACCGCACTGATGACAGAAATTCATGCTGTGACTGCGGATCAGTCTGTATTGGATCATGCACATCGTGACTTACGTCGTGCACGAGCTTCGGGTCAAAATATTATTCCAACGACGTCTTCAGCTCTGGGTGCGTTGAAACGGGTCATGCCGAAAATGGAAGATCGAATTGATGGCTATTCGATTCGTGTGCCGACTATCAATGTTGCTGCAATCGATTTAAGTTTTGTGTCTCAATCAGTTATCACCAAGCATGAGTTAAATACAGTGTTAAGCAAAGCTGCACGTTTTGATTATCATGAAATTATGTCAGTAACCGATGAACCTTTGGTCTCAAGTGATTTTAATCATTCACCTTATTCATTGATTGTCGATTTGAATCAAACCATGGTGGTAGGAAAACAAGCAAAAGTTTTCGCATGGTATGACAATGAATGGGGCTATGCGAACCGCTTACTCGATTTATGTGAAAGTTTTCATTCTCTATAAAAATTCAAACTTATCCAATATAGAAAACATCCACTAGCTTGTAGGTGTTTTTTTATTTTTTAAAATTAGATGAAAAATCATGCGTAATGTCGTTGATGTATCTCGAAAATATTGAAAAACTTTAAAAAATATTCAAGCACAGCCGATTTATTGTTTAAGATGAAAGTCAAAGAAATATATAAAGAGTATTGAGCATGATGTTGATGTTACTTTGGGGATTTATTTTATTATTGGCGCTGGCGGTTATATTTTTAATTTGGCTACAGTTTAATCGTGACGTATCGCAATCTACCGCGCATGAAACCTTGCCACTTGAAGAAAAAGTGGTGCATCTAGAAGCCAACCTGAAAAAGACCTTGGAAATTATGCAAGACCTTGCAAAGAAAATGCATATCCAGCAAGAAGTATTAGATCAAACCACTCACAAATTACAGCAAGTTGAATTGCAAAATGCAGAGTTGGTGAACCTTTTGGCAAAAGTGGTCAAAACCGATCAAAGCTAATCGAAAGATAAAGAAGACTGCCCATAGCCCGATATCTGCATGAAGCATGTAATCTCAAGGTATGGGTATTTTTTTATCCAATAAGATGATTCTCAATATTTATTGTCATTGGGTTCAAATCTTAGTTCACGCGTTTTTCAACATATGATCGTATGGGACTAAATCAAAATTTGTCTTAACACGGCTGCTGAAAGCATGCTAATCACAACGGTAGGCAATAATGAAAAACGTGATGCTGCAAATAGGGTAATGGCCATCACGATCAAATCAGCAGGATTATCTTTAACAAAATAAGGCGCGATCACTGAGATCAACACACAGCCGGGAACAACTTCCATAATTTGACGTTGTTTGTTGGTGAGGCTACGGTTTTTCAGTAACACATAACCCAAGATACGGGTCAGGTAAGTGGTTAAGGCAATAAATAGAATCGCGATCAGGGTGCTAGAGTGGATCAACATCATCTCCAATTAGGAAAAATGCAGAAGCAATACCCGTAACTGCGCCAATCGGAACATACCAGCCCGCAGGGAGATACAAATAAGCCAGAGATGCGGCAATCAAACTGACCAGCCATGGACGCGCCGCTTTAAAGCCTTTCCACATGCCACGTAGTAAAACAAGAAATACAGCAGGGAAGGCCATATCAAAACCAAGTCGACTAATATCGCCAAGTATCGGTCCGATCATTGCTCCTAAAGTGGTAAAGCCGACCCACATCAAATATAGAGCACAGCATAAGCCTGCATAGAACATTAAACTAAAGGCGCGCTGAATTCCCAAAGCATTAGATTTTTTTTGCGCATCGGCCAAACCTACGGCCCAACTTTCATCGCACATAAAAAATAAAGCGGTATAAACCGTGCGATTCGGTAGATGTCGTAAATACGGGACAAGGCTCGCCCCCATTAATAGGTGCCGACTATTCACTAAAAACGTAATAAACATCAGCATGAGAATATTAGGGGGATTGGTCCAAACTTCCAAAATGGCAAATTCAGAACCACCTGCAAAGTTAAGACCAGTCAAAAGCGGAACTTCTAAACTAGAAAAGCCTTTATGTGTTGCCTGAGCACCCAGAACTAATGCAAAAGGAATAATGCCCAGCAGCATTGGAATAGATGTTTTTAGACCTCGTTTAAACTCAATAGAATGCTCTGAATGGGTATGATTGAGTGTACTTTGTCTAAACATCAACATGACGTTTTCCATGAAGCGAGATCGAAAGCAATATTTTATGGATATCTGAGCAGCATTTGGCAGCTATTTTGTGAAAGATTGCTTTTATTGTGCAATGAAATTGCTAAAATAAAGATTATTGTGAAATTTAGTGCCTTTATTGATGGATCAGATAGATAAACGCATTTTGCAAGCATTACAGCAAAATGGAAAACTACAAAATAATGAATTGGCCCAACTTGTTGGTTTATCTCCTTCACCGTGTTTGAGACGGGTCAAGCAACTAGAAGATGAAGGCTATATTGAGAAATATGTCGCCTTACTGAACCAGTCAAAATTGAATTTAAGTTTAACTGTGTTTGCTCGGATTTGGCTAAAAGGTCAAGATGCAAAAACCGTGAATGATTTCGTTGCAGCCATTCAAACGATGCCTGAGGTGGTTGAATGTCAACTCATGGCAGGGGATTGTGACTTTTTCTTACGTATCGTCGTGGCAGATTTAGAAGCCTATCGGAAGTTTCAGATTCATCATTTAACGCAGATCGCCAGTGTGCAAAATGTAAAAACAGAGATACCGTTACAGGCCGTTAAACAAACTACAGCACTTCCTTTGGATTGATGTTCGAGTCTTAAATTAAGTTATTGAGCCTGATCATATTTATAACTTTGTTTAAAACTTCATCTATAGAAAGTAGGATGCTTATTATTTTTTTATCAAATGGTTAAAAAAATAACGTTCACAGAATTTTAAAATATAAGCATAAACATGGATTTAGTTGTAAAAATTAAAGCTGTTGATGAAGTAATGAATGCTGAAGCATCTTTTATGAAAAAGTCGTGTGCAAGCGTAAAACTATCGTGCTAAACTAGGAGAAATCGGGTGTGCTCCCGATTTTTTTATGCGGATTTGTTCCGCGCTGACAAGAATTTAGGTTTACAACATGCCCATTTCAGAGACATGGTTATTACCTGATGGTGTAGCTGATGTACTGCCAGAACAGGCGCAAGTGATTGAATCTTTGCGTCGTGAAGCATTAGATTTCCTCGCATCTCGAGGTTATCAGTTAGTGTACACGCCATTCATTGAATACATCGAATCTCTATCTTCTCTTTCAGAATCGAATCAAGATTTAGACTTAGCCACTTTTAAAGTGATCGATCAACTTTCAGGTCGTTTGCTTGGTGTGCGTGCCGATATGACACCACAAGTGGCTCGTATTGATGCGCATGTACATCCTGTCGAAGGTGTAGCTCGTTATTGCTACGCTGGTACAGTACTACATACTAAGCCACAGGGTTTTAATACCACACGTGCACCTTTACAGTTAGGTGCAGAATTATTTGGTTCAGACAGCATTGATGCTGACGTTGAACTGATTGATGTCATGATCAACTTGCTTGCTAAAGCAGGTCATGCAGATGGTATCCATCTTGATTTAGGGCATGTCGGTTTATTCCGCAGCATGGTGAAACAAGCTGGCTTGAGTAAAGCGGTTGAACGTCAGTTATCTGACTTGTATCAACGTAAAGCGCTACCTGAACTTGCTGAATTCACACAAAGCATTCCAAATGGTGCTGACTTCTATACATTAGGTCGTTTTGCAAGTGACTTAGATGCATTGCAAGCCAATTTAACGGCTGATGTATTGGCAAATGAAGCATTTAAACTGGCTTTTGATGCAGTGAAATTGACTCAAGCGGCAATCCAAGCCCGTTGGCCAGACTTACACATTGGTATAGATGTGGTTGAACTTCGTTCATATCACTATCACACTGGTTTAATGTATGCCGTATATGCACCAAACCGTGCTGCGCCATTGGCTCAAGGTGGCCGTTATGACGGTATTGGTGAACACTTCGGCCGTGCGCGTCCAGCAACAGGTTTCTCTTGTGACTTATATGCATTAACTGCTGGTCAAGTTCAGAAAAATCAAGTTTTGGTTGCTCCAAAAGGCATCGAAGCAGATTTATTAAAGGCAATTGAAGCAGCACGTACCGAAGGGTTCAGTGTGGTTCAATTGTTAGGTAATGATGATTTAAGCTCGGCTCCGTATGCAACGCACCAGTTGGTGAATGCAAATGGCGAGTGGACAATCAAACAAATTTAATCGCGGATGTGCCTGCGGGCACGCACGTTTTTTCCAATTTTAACAGCATGATGCAATGAGGCTATTATGGGCAAGAATGTTGTGGTACTTGGTACCCAATGGGGCGACGAAGGTAAAGGTAAGATCGTCGACCTGCTCACAGATCAAGCGGCTGCGGTAGTTCGCTATCAAGGCGGACACAACGCAGGTCATACACTTGTGGTTGGTGGTAAGAAAACTGTATTACACCTCATTCCATCTGGTATTTTACGTGACAACGTATTGTGCTTAATTGGTAATGGTGTTGTTTTATCACCTGAAGCTTTAATCCATGAAATGGAAGTTTTAGAAAAAGAAGGCGTGCCTGTACGTGAACGTCTACGTATTTCTCCAAACTGTCCATTGATCCTTCCACACCATATCGCCCTTGACCAAGCACGTGAGAAAAAACGTGGCAATGCGAAAATTGGTACAACAGGTCGTGGTATCGGTCCTGCATACGAAGACAAAGTGGCTCGTCGTGCAATCCGTGTTGCTGACTTGGTTCGTGGTGGTGCTCATCTTAAAGCTCAACTTGAAGAGCTTCTTGAATACCATAACTTCCAATTGACTCAATTCTTCGGTGTTGAAGCCGTTAAAGTTGAAGATGTAATCGCTCTATGTGACGAATGGCGTAAAGTCATCGAACCTATGGTGATGGACGTTACTGGCGAACTTCATGCTTACCGTAAAGCAGGTAAGAAAATCATGTTTGAAGGCGCGCAAGGTTCACTTCTTGACGTTGACCACGGTACATATCCGTATGTTACTTCTTCAAATACAACTGCTGGTGGTGTAAGCTCAGGTTCAGGTCTTGGTCCATTACACCTTGACTATGTATTGGGTATTACTAAAGCGTACACAACTCGTGTAGGTGCTGGTCCGTTCCCAACTGAACTTGTTTATGATGCTGCGAACGATGTTGGTGATGCAATCGGTAAACATTTGGGTACTGTAGGTTCTGAGTTTGGTGCGTCTACTGGCCGTCAACGTCGTTGTGGTTGGTTTGATGCTGAAATTCTACGCCGTTCTGTAGAAGTGAACTCACTTTCAGGTATTTGCTTAACTAAACTTGATGTTCTTGATGGTTTAGAAGAAGTGAAAATCTGTGTAGGTTACGAAGCAGCTGATTCAGGTTGTGTAGGTTCTTCTGATGCGCTTGCATTTGAAACTTTAAAACCGATCTACGAAACTATGCCAGGTTGGTCTGAGTCTACTTTCGGTGCGAAATCACTAGATCAATTGCCACAAAATGCAATTAACTACGTGAAACGTTTAGAGCAATTGATTGAATGTCCAATCGACATCATTTCAACTGGTCCAGACCGAGATGAAACAATCGTATTACGTCATCCATTCGACGCATAATGTTGTTGAATTAAGATGTAAAAGCCTCGCGAAAGCGGGGCTTTTTTATATAACGAAGAATACAACTTCAAAAAAGTTGATTAAATTTAAATAATGGAAAAATAAAGATTTTGAAAAAAATAAGCATAAAAATATTGAGTCAGTCAATTTTTTGTATATATTTGACACTCTTTATAAATAACTAGAGATCATGATGAATTATAAAAAATCTTTGGCATGCTTTGCCGTAGCAGCTTCTTTATCAGGTTGTACAACAATTGCCGATTTGGCCGGTGCTGATTCTGCATCTTTGAACTTACAGGCAACACAGTCTTATAACGCAATGCTGAAAGACGCACAGACCAAACAAGTGCTCGATACCAAGTCTGCGACTTATCAAAAAGTAAACCGTGTTTTCTGGAAAATGAAACCATTTGCAGATCAGATGAATCAAACGGGTCAGGTTTTTGATTGGAAAGTTGCCGTGATCAAGTCTAAAGAAATTAACGCCTATGTCGCACCCGGTGGCAAAGTTGTTTTCTATACAGGAATCGTCGAAACACTCAAACTCACGGATGATGAAGTCGCGGCAATCATGGGCCACGAAATGGTGCATGCCTTAGAGGAACATGCAAAAAATAAAATTGGCGCTTCAGCACTAACCAATCTTGCGGTGAGTATCGGTTCACAATACGTAGGTAATGCAGCAGGTGGCTATGGTGCAACCTTGCTTGACTTGGGGAGTCAGTTCGGTGTGGGCTTGCCGTATTCACGTAATTTGGAAAGCCGCGCAGACAAAGGTGGCCTAGTGATGATGGCAAAGGCTGGATACAATCCAGAAGCGGCGATTTCATTGTGGAAAAAAATGAATGCGAATGATAACAGTGGCAACGACGCACTGAGCAAATTTATGTCTACACACCCAAGCAATAATGACCGTATTGCTGCTATGCAAAAAATGATGCCAGAAGCACAGCAATATTATAAAAATGCGACACCATCGAGTGTACGTCGTTAATATCGGCTGTTTTCAAGACTAAAGTTGCATTTTAGTACGCTATACACTTTGTGGTGAGTTGCTAAAATGCAATTTGAATTAGGAAGAGAAGTGCAGGATGCAAAAGAATATTTCGACGACCATTTTTTATTCTTTATTATTTGCGATGGGGGGAGCACCCACTATTGCCATGATGATCATTCGTGCTCAAACTCAAGATCCACAATTGATTTATCAAGCCCTGATTGGATTGTCGGTGATTATTGCCTGTATTCTTGTACCTATAGTTTTGATACAAAATGCTGTCCTATTTTTTAAGCGAAAAAATGTACAGTTAGAAGAAAAAATCAAGCCATTAATGCAAGTTTATTTAGGCTTGAATGTGGTTTGTTTAGTCTATTGGTTGGTTCTTCAATTTTCAGCTTAAAAAAATTACATAAATACTATTATAAGTCGCTATAACTTCGTTTTAAGCTCCAAACCATAAGAATATAATATCCATAAATTCACTTATATTTTAATGGTCTGGAGTATCCTTAATGAAAAAAATAATTCTAACGAGCCTGTGTATGGCCGGTGTAATGACGATTTCGGGCTGTGCGACAGTGGCAGATATGGCAGGAGCGGATACTGCTACATTGAACGCGCAAGCAACACAAAGTTATAACAAAATGGTGGCGGATGCGCGTTCTAAAAATCAGTTAGATACTTCATCAAGTACGTATAAACGAATTAATTCAGTATTCCTCAAACTTCGCCCATTTGCAGACCAAATGAACCAAACGGGTCAAGCGTTCCAATGGCAATTGGCAGTCATGAAATCAGACCAAGTCAATGCCTTTGTCGCTCCAGGCGGTAAAGTTGTATTTTATACAGGTATCGTCAATAAACTGAATTTAACCGATGCAGAAATTGCAGCAGTTATGGGACATGAAATGGTCCATGCTCTTGAAGAGCATGCAAAAAGTAAATTGGGAGCGCAAGCCTTAACTGATCTTGCATTGAATATTGGTTTAAGTGCGGCAGGTAATAATGTCGGTCAATTGGGTACTGCGGCCGCGCAGTTGGGTAGTCAAATTGGTATAGGTCTGCCTTATTCACGTTCTTTGGAAAGCCGTGCAGACCAAGGTGGCTTAATGTTAATGGCACGTGCAGGTTATAACCCACAAGCGGCGATTACGCTTTGGGAAAAAATGAATAAGCTTGAAGGTGCGGGAGGTTCATCATTCTTATCAACGCATCCATCAAACTCACAACGTATTGAAGCGATGCGTAAAAATCTACCTGCAGCGCAGCAGATTTATAACCAACGTCGTTAATAGTATGAATGAATTATCCATTTTAAAAAAGCAGGCCGTGGCCTGCTTTTTTTCTATCACGAACAAAAATCATTAGGGTGTGTTGACATTTACAGCCGATAAATTGAGCTAAAGAGGCAACCATATAAATATACAAGCTAAAGCAACAGCGCTTTGATAGTTACGTTTTAGCTTATCGTATCTTGTGGCAATTCCTCT
>NZ_VPAM01000028.1:0-45930 GCF_013419215.1 Acinetobacter sp. YH12096
TGAGGATCAGAAAGCTTGTTTGAATCGATGTATTTCATCCGCAGATTATGCACGAATGCTAAGAAATCCGGAGTGCAAATATTAACCAAAAAGAAGATCGTTTTTTGATTTATGAAAGAGATCTAATATATTGATATCAAAAATAATTTTAAAATATGACAAACTTTTTAACTGTAATTATATGTCCTAAGATGTGTCTTTTGTTCCACAAACAATGACCAGATCATCAAAAGGGCATGATCAATATTGAATTTAAGGTGAACTTCAGTTTTCATGCTTAAGCTAACAGAATGATGTGTCGTCTTGTATTTGATTGTTAAATTTCAGATTAAACAGCGTTAAATCTTCAATCTGAACAAGAAAATTAATGAAATAAAACTTATCATCAGCAACTCAAACTAAAAACAAAGATTCAGGGAAATGTAGGACCAATGTTTAAATCTTTTTTTCCAAATCCAAAATGGTTTTTTGGATCATTCCTTATATGGTTCGTGATCAATATTGCCTTGTGGTATAGCGGTGGCAATAGTTGGGGTACGATGTTCGGTTTACCTGCAAATTATCATCAAGCAGAACTGCCTATTGGTATTAGCCGATTTTGGAGCCCCCAATTTTTATGGTTCTATGCTTGGTTTTTTGTAGCAACGGCGCTTTTTGCAGCCTTTTGGAAGATTAAATCAGATAATCCTTGGCAGCGATGGTCGGTGTGGGGAACCGCATTTATCCTATTTAATGTTTGGTTTAGTGTGGAATGTAATGTCGTGATCAATGCTTGGTATAACCCATTCTATGATCTGATCCAGAAGATGCTTTCAGGTGGTGGGGGCGAAGTGGCGACGCTATATTCAGAGACGCTGACTTTTCTCTATGTGGCCATGGTGTATGTCACACTGGCGGTATTGAACCTGTTTTTCGTCAGTCATTATGTTTTTCGTTGGCGTACCGCAATGAATGACTTTTATACAGCGCATTGGAAAAAACTGAGAACCATCGAAGGTGCCTCACAGCGTATTCAAGAAGACACGATGCGTTTTGCGAGAACCACAGAGGGACTTGGGGTCAGCTTGGTTGAATCGGTGATGACCTTAATTGCATTTCTACCTGTGCTGTTAACTTTATCAACACATGTAAAGAAATTACCTGTCGTGGGGGAAATCACCTATGCATTAGTTTGGGCGGCAGTCCTTTGGGCAGTATTAGGGACGGTTATTTTAATGCTTGTGGGTTATAAACTGCCGGGTTTGGAGTTTAATAATCAAAAAGTCGAAGCAGCATATCGTAAAGAATTAGTTTATGGTGAAGATCATGCAGATCGAGCAGACCCTCTCACATTAAAAGAATTATTTGGTAAAGTCCGATTTAATTATTTTAGACTGTATTTTCACTATGCTTATTTCAACCTAGTTCGTATTTGGTATATGCAGCTTGATAATATTTATGGGTTCTTTGTATTGTTTCCAAGTATTGCAGCGGGAACAATCACGCTCGGTATATTAATGCAAATTTTAAATGTCTTTGGGCGTGTACGTGATTCTTTCCAATACCTGATTTCTTCGTGGACAACCATTATTGAACTGATTTCTATTTATAAGCGTTTAAGAGCATTTGAAGAAAAAATTAACAATTGAGTTTATAAATTTAAAAAAAACCTGTAATAAAATGCAGGTTTTTTTATGACTTTAATTTTAAGTTAATATATTTCAATAAAATCAATAGATTAATATTTTTAGATGAGCTGTTTTTTTACTCGATTCCATATTGTCGCTCGAATCATGGATAGGCCCAGCTTTATATTATTATTAATAATAGAGGCTTGTTCTGATGGCAGATTTGATAAGCACATAGCGATACATAAATGCTTGCGAAATAACCTAAAAGGGAACGATGATGACCGTTCACCAAGGATAAACAAATACACTTAAATAAAATGTGAAATTCATCAAATTAAAATTAACAACATATGCACACATCTCAAACGTGTACGATTTTAGTGATTAAATTTATAAAAATAATAAATAAAATCAAGATTATAAAATTGTGAAAGGCACTAAATTACGCTATTTTTTAAGGGTGAAATTTTTGAGATTTTTGCTGTGAATTTAAAGGCAATGTTATGGGTGGGGAGTATTGGATTTGCATTACATGGTTGTACAACCATGCAGAGTTTAAACCCAAATTCATTTAATCATTATGCAACACCACAAGATGTGATCAATCAAAAAGGGCTAAATAGTTCAAATGGGAAGGCGAAAGAATACGTCTATGATTGGGGACCACAAAAGAAAAATGTTGAAGCAGAATCACTGATACCCAAGCAAAATATGAGTAGTTACTGCCAAGCCAAAAATGGCAAATTTATTCAACTGAATAAAAGCAATTTGAACCAAGTCAAAAATGCATGGAGTCGTAAATTATTAGCGACCTATAGCAGTATAAAACAGGGCACAGGCGTATTTCAGTGTAGTCAGGCAGATGGACAACGCTGGATGGTTGCAATTGAACCCGTTTCAGAGCGTAAATCAAATGACCGTTCTGAAACCCGCTTAGTGAGTTTGTATACAGCAATCATCGGACCCGAAGAACGTCGCAAAAATTATAATAAACAAGAAGAAGCTGTTGCTAAAAAAGCCACATCAAGCAAAGCAAAAGCAACGACAACAAAAAGCAATGCGAAAGATGAAACAAAAAAAGAAGTAGAGACTAAAAAAGAAACCAAAGCCAAAGAGCCTGAAAATAAACCAACAGCGAAACCAGTTGCAGAAACATCGCAGCAGATACAAATGCGCTTATATGTGAATGCACGACGTGACCTGAATGCCGGAAAAAATCAAGTCACCGCTTGTAATAATGCACAGCGCGCTTATAGCTATGGCAAATTAAATGGTGCAAATGCCAATAGAGCCTATGCTGAATCAGGTATGCTCGTTGCAAAATGCTTAACCTCAGTGCCTGCATATAGCAAAAGTTATCCAAACGCCAATGCAAGAGCCAAAGGCATCCTACAAAACTTGGCGACCAACTATAACCACGCAGGGGCAAAAAATATGTTGAATCGTATGAAATAAACCTCAACAGGATAAAAGCCATTTGGGGAAATAAGCTTTTATCCTGATCCATTCATGTACTCAGACAAAGTTTTTACAAAATAATAAGGAAAAACCATGAGTTCAGTAAATGAAACTTATTTTAATGCACCATTATTTGACCGAGAATTGGCAGAAATTACAGTCAATATCGAGCAAACACCCTTCTTTTTGAATGATCGTGGGCATCCAACATATTTAGCATCACTTGGGGCAGGGATTCATTTAATTACCGAGTCACCAACCAATGCGCAAATGACGATGGGAAATCCCTACGCGGTTCCTTCTGAAATTTCGACTAAAATTACCAATTGGGGGGAGCAAACGGAGCTTGAATTTGAAGGGCAACACTTCGAGTTTATGCCATTGGTGGCAAGCAAAGAAACCGCGGCAGCTTTTGGTATCACCTTAGTTCAGGCAGGTGAAGCGATTCAGATTCATTCAAATCAAAAACGACTGTCAGAGATTCATTATGAATACGGCATGATGGCAGGTCATTGTTTTGCCTATCTAGATGGCGGTAAGCCTGACTGTAGTGGAAAAACCTTATTTCCTTTTGTGGCTACTGATTTAGAACATCACGACTTTCCGCATATTTTTAGCGCGACCGATCAGGATCAATTGCCACTGGTCATCTCAGTAGGACGCTATTTTCCAAATCTAGGCAAGATTTACTTGGCAGATTTATGGGTCAATCCGGGAGATGTTCTCTACATTCCTGCGAAGCCAAAATATTCGAATCCTGAGTTTATTGACCTCCATAATAATCGTAATGCAGCACTTGCATGTTGGCGAGGTGACAGTAATAAATCGACATTGACCACCCATAGTTTGCTCGATACCCACGGACATTTTTACTGGTATTGGAATAGAAGGCCAACGATTCATCCTCTCATCTATGCACCGACTAGCAAAAATGAATAGTTGAGTTACATAGACCAAACAGCAAATACAGCACTTCATGATAAAAAGGTGACTCAAGCTTTTGGGAGTTTGGTCTATGGCTTACGGTTTATCTAAAAAATTACATCTACGTTTTTCACGACCAACAGGTTTGGCTTTATTGACGCTCATGATGCTCGGAACGACTCAGGTGAGTTTGGCGAGTCCGACGGTCGATCAGCTCAGTCAATGTTTAGTGAAATCGACTACTGCGGCGGATAAAAAGGCGGTTTTACAATGGACCTTTTCTGCATTGGCAGCACATCCAGATTTAAAACAGTACAGTAATGTCAGTGATGCGCAAAAAACGCAACTCGATAAAAATTTGGCGCAGGTCATGCAACGAATCTTGGTTGAGCAATGTTCTACGCAAACGCAGGCCGTAATTAAAGCCGACGGTCTACAGGCTGTAGGCGAAAGTTTTCAAGAGCTTGGTAGTATCACAGGGGATGAAATATTAAAGACGCCTGAAATTAAACAACAATTACAAGGCGTACTGCGTTATGTCGATTTGAATAAATTGGTGACTAAATTTTTAACCCCAGAAATTTGGAATAAGTTAGGTGTGGTTCGTTAATTTTATTTTGAGTAAATAAAAAATGCTCCTTTTATACAAGGAGCATTTTTTATGGATTCACCCTAAATGGATGATGATCCAATGCGTTTTAGTTTCGTGACTCAAGCATTAAATGGTAATCGTCGCGCCTAATGCTTTAACAAATTGCGCCATCCACGCAGGGTGAGCAGGCCAAGCAGGAGCAGTAACTAAATGACCGTCGGTCACTGCATCCGTGACTGCAATATCGGCATACTGTCCGCCTGCCAATTTGACTTCAGCGGCACAAGCCGGGTAAGCGGAACAGGTACGACCTTTTAGCACATCGGCTGCCGCTAGAATTTGCGCCCCATGACAAACCGCTGCAATAGGTTTTTTCGCCGCGTCAAATTCACGTACGATTTCGATTACACGATTATTCATGCGCAGGTATTCCGGTGCACGACCACCTGGGATCACCAGACCAACATAGTCTTCGGTATTTACCGTACTAAAGTCATAGTTAATGGCAAAGTTATGGCCGCGTTTTTCGCTATAGGTCTGGTCACCTTCAAAGTCGTGTATAGCAGTTGCCACTGTGTCACCAGCTTTCTTGTCTGGACAGACTGCATGTACGGTATAGCCCAGACCAGTTAAAAACTGGAATGGCACCATGGTTTCATAGTCTTCGGCATAGTCGCCAACCAGCATCAGAATTTGTTTAGACATGTTGTTACCCTCTAATTCTCTATGATTTATATGAGAAATTTGTTTTTATTCACCATAGCACAGGCAGATTGTGGATTTAAGACGCTTATTGTTCACTTTAGTCGTAGCTAGATAGGTCCAAGATCAGGCAACAAGAAACAGGTTAAAAATCAGGTTGATTTTGCAATGTAATAACAGATGAACTGTCATGCTTTGTGGTACAAAGAACAGACTGTTAATGGAGTTTGCTTATGTCACGCTGTGTTTCCCCTGTACGCCACAGATTTTCTAAAATTGTTCGTTCTACGCTGATGGTAACTGCCTTGTTGGGAACAGTGCAAATGGCAAATGCAGGACCAACGGTCGATCAGTTGAGTGACTGTTTGGAGAAGTCCACCACAATTGCCGATAAAACTGCTGTAATGCAATGGACCTTTGTGGCTTTGGCTGCACATCCAGACCTGAAAGCATTTAGTAATGTGTCTGCTCAGCAGAAGGAAAGTCTGGATAAGAATCTGGCATCGGTATTACAGCGCATCTTGGTTGAGCAATGTTCGGCACAAACTAAGGCAGTGATTCAGGCAGAAGGTTTGGAAGCGGTGGGTAATAGCTTTCAGGCTTTAGGTCGTAGTACAGGTGAGGAAATTTTAAAAAATCCGGAAGTGAATAATCAGCTGAAAGGTGTGCTGCGTTATGTGGATTTGAATAAGCTAATCACCACGTTTTTGACACCGGATATCTGGAATAAGTTGGGTTCGATCAGAGGGAAATAAGGTATCTGTCGGGCTTATCTGAAGATGGCAGCGATGATTTTAATCAGCCAATAAATGGGATAGAAAATAACTTCTATTCCATTAGCAAATCCTAGTCCTCGCTGTTTTCTGCGAGGTTCTGGTTGCATTTCAGAGAGCCACTTACGGCATTTTGGAATCAATAGCAAAATGATGATGATCAGCGCAAATATGCCAATGGCGATCTGAATGATAAAGAGTAAAAGTTCAGGCGTCATTTTTGTTTTTCTTTGATGTTTTTGATTTTATAGCATAAATAATAATCCTTTTTCAACGATCACTTGCACTTTGTTTTTAGAGGTACTTCTCCCCTATGAAGCAATGCTTTAAAACTTGCTCAGGGGAGGGAACCTCGCATATTAAATTGATCAGATGGCAAAGTCTCCCTTTTTTAAAGGGAGACTTTTACGGTTTAAATGATCTTATTTCCAGTTACTTGGGAAGCTAAATAAATCTAAGCCAAAAGTTATTGGAAGTAGTAGATAAACAGATATGACAGGCTTTGTTGCACAAACCTATCTGTAAAGGCTTTTTCAGCGATATAATTTTCAAATGAAGAAGCCTACACACAAAATCTACCGCACAACCAATTGGCCCGCATATAACCGAGCACTCATGAGTCGCGGAAATATTGCCCTTTGGTTTGATCCTGCTACGCAATGGTATGCGCCATCAAAAGGCAAACAAGGGCGAAATCAAACCTACTCCGACGCAGCTATCCAATGCTGCTTAATGATTAAATCCTTATTCCGTCTATCTTTACGTATGGTCACTGGCTTTGTGCAAAGTCTGATTAAACTTTGCGGATTAAATTGGATAGCTCCAGATTACACCACGCTTTGTAGAAGACAAAAGCATATTGATATTGTAATCAGCTACCAAAAAAGTAGCGATGGGCTGCATCTACTCATGGACTCTACAGGCATGAAGTTTCATATCGTCGCCAATGGCGTAAACTTCATATTGGTATAGATGCTGAAACCCTTCAAATACGCGCCATTCAACTCACTACAAATAATGTGAGTGATTCACAAGTGCTTGGTGATTTACTCGATCAGATTCCACAAGATGAGCAGATTGACTCTGTTTATACCGATGGCGCTTATGACACCAAACAATGTCGTCAGGTCATTGCAGATCGGCAAGCGCATGCGGTGATTCCACCTAGAAAAAATGCGAAACCATGGAAAGATACAAAGAGTAGCTCGCTAGAGCGAAATGAATTACTTCGAACAATTAAACGTTTAGGCAGGACACTATGGAAAAAATGGTCAGGCTATCATCGGCGAAGTTTGGTTGAAACTAAGATGCATTGCATCAAATTATTAGGAGATAAACTCAGTGCAAGGAGTTTTGATAGCCAAGTGAATGAGATCCATGCACGTGGAGCAGTGCTCAACAGATTTACGGAATTAGGTCGACCACTTACCCAAGTTACGCCTTAAATTTAGCTCAATTAGGTGCGCTTTGCATTTCAAATCTTTGTGCAACAAAGCCGTGTGATTTAGAAAACCATATAAATTTAATACTTCAATTTGTTGAATAGATTTCATAAGTGCCTACTTGTAATAAAAAACCCCGCAATTTGCGAGGTTTTTATAACACAGATTTAATTAACTATGTTGTAAATCAACCAATCAATTTCTTCATCAATTCATTCACTTGTGCAGGGTTCGCTTTACCACGTGATGCTTTCATCACTTGACCAACTAGACCGTTAAAGGCTTTCTCTTTACCAGATTTATACTCTTCAACCATCTTCTCATTGGCAGCAAGTACTTCTTTAATAATTGCTTCAATCGCGCCTGTATCAGTTTCCTGTTTCAAGCCTTTTTCCGCAATAATTTCGTCTGCAGTTTTTCCTTCTTCCCACATAAAGCCAAACACTTGTTTCGCGATCTTACCGCTAATGGTGTTATCAACAATACGCGCGATCATGCCACCCAGTTTTTCCGCAGATACAGGGGAATCCACAAGGTCTAGGCCAGCTTTGTTTAAAGCACCTGAGAATTCACCCATCACCCAGTTTGCCGCAATCTTACCTTGAGCAGCGCCGCCAGCAGCAGCGACAACTTCTTCGTAAAATTCTGACATTTCACGACTCAATGTAAGTACGTGAGCGTCATATTCAGTCACACCAAAGTCAGTCACGAAACGTGCACGACGAGCCGCAGGAAGCTCAGGCATTTGCGCTTTAATCGCTTCGATTTGCGCATCTGGAATGACTACAGGCAACAAGTCAGGGTCTGGGAAGTAGCGGTAATCGTTCGCTTCTTCTTTAGAGCGCATTGAACGGGTTTCCATCTTCACAGGGTCGAACAGACGAGTTTCCTGATCAATGGTGCCATCCCATTCTAGGATTTCCATTTGACGTTCAATTTCAACATTGATCGCTTGTTCAATGAAACGGAATGAGTTGAGGTTTTTTAATTCACAACGTGTACCGAACGGTTGACCCGGACGACGTAGTGACACGTTACAGTCCGCACGGAACGAACCTTCAGCCATGTTACCGTCAGAAATACCTAACCAACGTACAAGGGTGTGAATCGCTTTAATATAAGCAACCGCTTCTTCAACCGAACGCATATCAGGTTCAGAGACGATTTCAAGTAACGGTGTACCTGCCCGGTTGAGGTCGATACCAGATTGACCTTCAAATTGGTCATGGATCGATTTACCAGCATCTTCCTCAAGGTGCGCACGTGTTACGCCAATGCGTTTAACCGTGCCATCTTCAAGTTGGATGTCGATATGACCCAAGCCCACAATCGGGTTGTCCATTTGGCTAATTTGATAGCCTTTAGGAGAGTCAGGGTAGAAATAGTTTTTACGTGCAAATACAGAAGCTTGGTCGATGTAAGCATCGATACCCAAACCAAAGCGAATCGCAAGATCAACTACTTCTTTGTTGAGTACTGGCAATACGCCAGGCATTGCCAAATCAACAAGGCTCGCTTGTGTATTTGGGTCTTGACCAAATGTGGTAGATGAACCTGAGAAAATTTTGGTATTGGTTGCAAGCTGAGTGTGAATCTCAATACCAATCACCACTTCCCAACCATCAATCAGGTTAGATTTTGGTTTAGCAGCGTTTTTAGCCATTATGCATTCTCCTCAGCAATTGCAGCGCGTTGTGTATGCCAATCCGTTGCTTGTTGGTACTGATGCACCACAGACAACAATTGAGATTCTGACCAGTAATTACCAATCAGCTGTAAGCCAACAGGCAAGTTGTCTTTGTCAAAACCAACAGGCGCGTTAATCGCAGGCAGACCTGCCAAGTTCACTGCGATGGTGTAGATGTCACCTAAGTACATTTCTACAGGAGACAGGTTTGCACCAATCTTATATGCAGTTGTCGGTGCAGCAGGGGCAGCAATCACGTCTACAGATTCAAATGCTTTTAAGAAGTCTTGTTGAATTAAACGACGTACTTTTTGTGCTTTCACATAATAAGCATCGTAGTAACCCGCAGACAGCGCGTATGTACCAATCAGGATACGTTGCTGAACTTCTTTACCAAAACCTTCAGAACGTGAACGTTTGTACAAGTCCATCAAATCCACAGGGTTTTCTGCACGGTAGCCATAACGTACGCCGTCGAAACGAGATAAGTTAGACGATGCTTCAGCAGGGGCAATCAAGTAATACGTTGGTACGTAGCTTTCAGTCATGTTTAGGTCAATCTCAACCAAGATTGCGCCCATTTCTTCAAGCTTTTTCAGTGACTCTTCAACGCGTGCTTTCACGTCAGCATCTAAGCCGGCAACGTTAAAGTATTGTTTAGGAATACCAATGCGTAAGCCTTTTACAGAAGTGCCGTTGAGGTTCGCTACATAGTTATCGACGTCTTTTTCAACCGAAGTTGAATCTTTCGCATCATGACCTGCCATCACGTTCATGAGGTAAGCACAGTCTTCAGCCGAACGTGCCATCGGGCCGCCTTGGTCTAAAGATGATGCATACGCAATCATACCGAAACGAGAAACACGACCATACGTCGGTTTAAGACCAGTCAAACCGCAGAATGATGCAGGCTGACGGATTGAACCGCCTGTATCTGTACCTGTTGCGAAAGGCGCAAGATCAGCCGCTACTGCAGCCGCAGAACCGCCTGAAGAACCACCGGGAACATGGTTTAAGTTCCAAGGGTTCGCAGTCGCGCCGTAGAATGAGTTTTCACTTGTTGAACCCATGGCGAATTCATCCATGTTCACTTTACCTAAAGTGACAAGGCCCGCAGCTTTACCTTTCGCTACAACGGTCGCGTCGTAAGGAGAGATAAAATTGTCCAGCATTTTAGAACCAGCAGTGGTTTTAATGCCTTGGGTACAGAAAATATCTTTATGCGCAATTGGTACACCGGTCAACGCAGTTGCATTGCCTGCTTTAATTGCAGCATCAGCCGCATCTGCTTGCGCAAGTGCTTGTTCAGCTGTCACGGTCACGTATGACTTGACTTGAGCATCGATTTTTTCAATGCGTTTTAAATAGTGTTCAGTCAATTCGCGTGAAGAAAATTTAGCGCCAGCCAAACCTTCAGACAATTCACGAATTGATAAGCGATGTAAATCTGTCATGAGAAATATTTCTTTACGTTTAATTTGAAAAAATGTTGATCTGAATAAAAATTATTCAATCACACGCGGAACAAGGTACAAGCCATCCTGTACGGCAGGAGCAACTGCTTGATATGCTTCGCGATGATTGGTCTCAGATACCACGTCTTCACGTAAGGGCTGTGGATTGTCGAATGGACTTTTTAGTGGTTCAACACCGTCAGTATCGATGCCTTTCAGGGTTTCCATCATGCCTAAAATTTTATTTAAACTTTGAGCATAGTCAGCAGATTGCGCTTCATCTAGCGACAATCGAGCCAGATGGGCAATCGCTGAAACTGTTTGTGCATTTAGATCTGCAGAATGCTGTGCATCCGATGTAGACATAACATTACCTAATCAGTATTAAAAAAATTCAAAATATCGTGGCTTATAATAAGCGATTGACTTGTTCAAATCATCACATTTAGTTAAAGTTGCCACCTTGCGTCCATATAAAAGTTTAACTGAGAACGTCCCCGTGATTCTAAAACGACTAATTGGCTTGTTTTCGCCGGATCTTGCCATTGATTTAGGCACTGCAAATACACTTATTTATGCGCCAGGACGAGGCATTATATTAAATGAACCGACGGTGGTGGCAATTCGCCACAGTGGTTCACAAAAAATCGTTGCCGCAGTAGGTCTTGACGCGAAGCAAATGCTAGGTCGTACACCTGCAAATATTTCTGCGATTCGCCCAATGAAAGATGGTGTGATTGCAGATTTTGAAGTCACTGAAACGATGTTGAATCAATTCATTGGCAAAGTGCACGAAAAACGTTTGTTCCCACCTGCACCGCGTGTCGTGGTGTGTGTGCCATGTAAATCGACGTTGGTGGAACGCCGTGCAATCCGTGAAGCTGTATACAATGCAGGTGCACGTGAAGTTCGCTTAATTGAAGAGCCAATGGCTGCTGCAATTGGTGCAGGTATGCCTGTTGAGCAAGCCTGTGGTTCGATGGTTGTCGATGTTGGTGGTGGTACAACTGAAATCGCGATCATTTCACTTCAAGGTTGTGTCTATGCAGACTCACTACGTATCGGTGGTGATGTATTTGATGAACAAATCATTAACTACGTGCGTAAAGCACATGGTTGTGTGATTGGTGAAACCACTGCAGAAAACATCAAAAAAGAAGTTGGTATGGCGCTTCCAGAAGAAGGTGCAAAACCTTTGGAAATCGAAGTCCGTGGTCGTAACTTGGCTGAAGGTGTACCTCGTGCGATTACCGTAACTTCTGATGAAGTGACTCAAGCGATTTCTGATCCACTGCAAAACATTGTGGCTGCGGTTAAATCTGCACTAGAGCAAACGCCACCTGAGTTGTCTTCAGACATCGCAGAACGCGGTATTGTGTTGACTGGTGGCGGTGCATTACTTCGCAATCTTGATAAGCTTCTTGCAAAAGAAACAGGTCTTCCTGTCGTGGTTGCAGAAGATCCACTATCATGTGTTACACGTGGTGGTGGTAAGGTTCTCGAATTCTTCGATAACCCAAATCATGACATGTTATTTGTAGGCTAAGAAAAGGACTCGGCGGGTGCAAACGCAACTGTTTTCAAGACAACCGCCATCTTTTCGCTCATTTATCATTGCGGTGATTACATGCTTGGTGGTGCTTTTCTTTGATTGGCGCATGCCGCATGTAATTCAACCGGCCAGAGACGTCTTGTATGCGGCATATAATCCAATTTATGCACTTGCAAGCTATCCAGTGTTATCGCGAGAATGGCTGAATCAACAAACCAAGTCTGAAGCTCAATTACGTCGTGAAAATACCGCGATGCAAGCAGAGTTAATTCAGGCTCAAGTCCGTTTACAGAAACTTTCTGAACTTTCTGCTGAAAATACTCGACTGCGTGGACTACTCGATACACCACTCATTATTGATGGTCGTATGGAGATTGCCGAAGTCATTGGTACCGATGCTGATCCCTTACGTCATATTATTGTGATTAACCGTGGAGCCAGCAGTCAGCTTAAAGTGGGACAAACTGTACTCGATGACAAGGGCATTATGGGGCAAATTATCAATGTTTACCCGCATAGTAGCCGTGTCATGTTGCTCTCAGACAAAGAGCACTCTTTATCCGTGCGTATGGAGCATACCGGTATGCGCGCAATCGTTACGGGTACAGGTGACTTAGGTCGACTTAAGATGGAATACGTGCCAACCAGTGCGAATATCAAAGTCGGTGAAAAAGTCTATAGCTCAGGTCTAGGGGCACATTTCCCAGCGGGTTATTTGGTGGGTACAGTGTCGAAAGTCAGTCGTCACAATAGCGGTGAATTTGCCCAAATTGATATCAATCCTGCTGCCCAATTGGCAGGTGGTCATCATGTGGTTGTGCTATTTTCCGATTCATTAGCGATGGAGCAACCGCATGTCACTCGCTAAGCTTAGTCGTCATACAGAGCGCGACCCATTATTTCCGATTATCTTTTCCATCATTTTGGCATCCGTGCTGATGGTGTATCCGCTTTCTTATGACCTATCGGGTTGGCGCCCATTATTCATGATGATGATCATGCTATTTTGGGTACTCTGTCAGCCGACATGGTGCGGTGTTTGGTTTGCATTTGCCACAGGTCTATTTACCGACTTATTGACTGATGCGCCATTTGGCATGAACGCACTGAGTTTTGTGGTCATTGCATTTGTGACACGCTTTTTGACCCGTGAACGTCGTATTCTCACATTTGGTAATTTATGGATTATTGCTGCAATGGCAATTTTTGCGCATTTACTGTTTGTGTGGATTGTTCAAGTGATGGGTGGAGCACAGTTTTCATTTGCCCGCCATTGGCAGCCAATTGTTACTAGCTTAATCATTTGGCCAATCATGTATTACTTCTTGAGAAAATGGCGCATATAATTTTAGCTTCGAGTTCTCCTCGACGACGCGAACTAATGCAACAATTAGGTCTGGAATTTGAAATTTTCAGTCCAGATATTGATGAGTCCGTGTTGGAAGGAGAACCTATAGCGGATTATGTAGAGCGTTTAGCACGTGCCAAAGCTTGCGCAGTACAACAACAATTCCCTGATGCTATCGTTATTGCCGCGGATACTAGTTTAGGCGTAGATGAGCACATTTTAGGAAAACCAGCGTCGAAAGCACATGCTTTTTCTATGTGGGAAATGATCTCTGGACGAAAACATGATGTGTTTTCAGGTGTTTGTGTCAGTACAAAAGATCAAATATACAGTATAGTAGTGCGTACACAGGTTGAATTTCAAACGCTGAGTCTAGCTGACATGGAAAGCTATTGGGCAACAGGTGAACCAATCGGCAAGGCGGGAGCCTATGCTATTCAAGGAATTGCTGCGCGCTATATTCCTTGTATTGAAGGGAGCTACAGCAATGTTGTTGGGCTGCCTTTGCATGAAACCGTACAGTTATTACAGATAGTTAAGGCATTAAATTAACTGCTGCAACACAAGAATTTTTATAATGTTTTGAGTTTTGATATGTCTGACGAGTTGTTGATTAACGTCACACCGATGGAATGTCGGGTGGCGTTGATTCAAAACGGTACGGTCAATGAATTATTTGTTGAGCGCACCGTGAAGCGTGGGTTAGTGGGCAATATTTATAAAGGGAAAGTTGTTCGCGTGCTTCCGGGTATGCAGGCTGCTTTTATTGATATTGGATTGTCGAGAACGGCTTTTTTACATATCAATGATATGGTCTGGCAGCGCAATCAACCAACCCCGAATGTTTTTGAGCTGTTACAACCAGGGCAAGTACTCACCGTACAAGTCATGAAAGATATGTTGGGTACCAAAGGTGCACGACTATCAACTGATCTTTCTATTCCTTCTCGTTACCTTGTTTTAATGCCATATGGCAGTCATACCGGTGTTTCTCAGCGCATTGAGTCTGAAGAAGAACGAGATCGCTTGCGTAGCATGATTGAACGCATTCAAAAGGAACACAACTTACCGGGTTCAGTCATCGTTCGTACTGCTGCCGAAGGTATTCCTGAATGTGAAATTGCGCAGGACATGGCCTATTTAGCAAAACTGTGGGAATACATACAACGTAAACAACGCAGTATTGTCGTACCATCTTTGATTTTTGAAGAGCTACCTTTACCGCAACGCGTCATCCGTGATTTAGCCAACGAAGAAACGTCTAAAATTCAGGTCGACTCACGCGAAGTACATGGCAAATTGCAAGAGTTTGTCCAAGAATTTGTACCGAGTATGCAAAATCGCTTACTGCATTATCCAGGTGAGCGTCCAATTTTTGACTTGTACAATGTCGAAGAGGATATTCAGAAAGCCTTACAGACACGTGTAGCACTTAAGTCTGGCGGCTACCTGATGATCGATCAAACTGAAGCGATGACCACGATTGATGTCAATACTGGCTCCTATGTCGGTGGTCGTTCGCTTGAAGACACTGTGTTTAAAACCAATATGGAAGCCACACAGGTCATTGCACGTCAGCTTCGACTACGTAACTTGGGCGGGATTATCATTATTGACTTCATTGATATGCAAGAAGCACATCATCGAGAAGAAGTGATGAGCCAGTTTGAGAAAATGCTCGAGCGCGATCATGCAAAAACCAAGATCACTCAAGTTTCTGAGCTGGGTTTGGTGGAAATGACTCGGAAACGCACCCGTGAATCTTTAGAGCATCTACTTTGTGATTCTTGCCCGACCTGTCAGGGGCGTGGTTATGTGAAAACGGCTGAAACAGTTTGCTATGAAATTTTCCGTGAAATCTTGAGATATGCACGTGCTTATGAGTCACAAAGTGGTTTTACCGTGGTGGCACATCCGTCGGTGATTGACCGATTGTTAACTGCTGAAGCACCTGCGGTAGCTGATTTAGAGCACTTTATTAGCCGTGTGATCAAGTTCCAAGTGGAAAATTTATATACGCAAGAGCAATACGATATCATTCTGAGCTGAAATTGTAACAGAATATCGTTAAACACTTGTTACAACTGAGATTTTACTTTTGAACTGTTATTTTGAATACTAGACACATCAAATAGCCAAAGCCATTTTCCTGCATTGGACTTGAAAATGGCTTAGCAAAAAGAGGTGTACTATGGGTGTTAGTAAAACAGTAATGAAAAGTGGTCTTAAAACTGTTGTTGAAGCAAAAGCGATCCATTCAGGTTATATCGTGGATGAGCGTGGTAATGAGGTTCAAATTACAGCGTCTATGATTCGTTCTGCTTGTCATCAGTTACTTAAACAGTGCCGAGCAATTAAAGCTTAAATATTGAAATATAAATAATGTAATCCAGAGGGTTAAAGTGCTAACGCGCAATTCTAAAATATTTAATGCGCTAAAATTTTATAAATAATGGAAAATAAACTTAATTATCAGTTCGTATCTACAAGTCATAATTAAACAATAGCAACGGATTTGTTCACCTAAATTTTAGCTTATACACATAAATTGCTCCAAAAAATCAATCAAAGTTCAAATACTAAAAACCCGTCTAGATTTTGCAATGTAGACGGGTTTTTATCTTTTTGAATGGTTCAATCTGATGCAGAACTGATACCAAATCTTGAAGCAGGCGGTTAGCTAACCGCCTGTAACTTTGGGGGAATCTTGGTTCACAATAGTTTCAAATCGTTGAATTTCTTCTTCCAAATGCGTCAGTAAATTTTGCATTTTTGGCAGCGCATTACGACATGCGGTTAAACCCACTTCAAGCTTATCTAAATAGCTGGTCATGGTGATATTAAGCGCTTGACCATCCAAAACAATAGACGCTGGGTAGAGCGCTTCTAAACGTGCACCATTCCAATATAACGGCTCTTGTGGACCGGGAACATTCGAAATGACCAAGTTAAAGGCCTGACGTTTTGGCATGAAGCCTGATGCAATATTTAAACCTGCTGCACTGTAGACAAAAGCACTGTAGTTTAAAATTTGATTCGAGTTCATCCGCTTAAAGCGCTCTTTGGCATTGAGCACACTACGACGCACAATCTTCAACCGTTCTAGCGGATCTTCTTTATGGGTTCCAAGATTGGCCAAAATCATGGTAATACGGTTTGACATATCTGAATCATCGGTACGAACTGATGCAGGCACCATGGCAATCAATGGCTTTTTAGGTAAAGCATTTTGTGTAATTAAATATTCACGTAATGCGCCTGAACAAATTGCAAGCACAATATCGTTAATTGTTACGCCGAGTGACTTGGCAATATGTGACAAACGTGAAAATTCAAAAGACTGAGCAGCGAAACGACGAGAAGAACTAACCCGTTGGTTTAATATTGAACTCGGCGCTTGGAAACTAGACACATAATCTGGGTTACGCCCCATATCTTTCATTACTGTTTGTGACAGTTCGTACAAAACTCGTGGAGTTGAGTCAAGTTGTCCCTTAATGGTCGATAACAGACCTTTCATACGACTGGATTTAGGCTGTTTCAGGCGTTTTGCACGAGGGCCTTCTACACACCATGGTGGCACAATTCTTTTAGCATCTGGGTCATGCGAAAGTGATTTTTCAACTAAACGCATACCTGCAATGCCATCGACCATCGCGTGGTGGATTTTGAAGTACATAGCAAAACGATTGCTTTCAATGCCTTCAATAATATGGCAAGTCCAAAGCGGTTTCGCACGGTCAATCAGCGCACTGTGTTCTTGAGAAATATAAGTCAAAAGTTCACGAATACGACCGGGATGCGGCAGTGCGATATGGCGGAAGTGATGATCTAAATCAAACTCTTCGTCTTCATCCCAAAAGAAGCCGTTGAGTTTATTGTTAAAAGGAGGAATAGGAATGGATTTTGAATTACGAATATCTGCGACTAAATCTTGAATAAAAGTATCTGGTGCATTGTCAGGGATCTGAAATAAAAATAGACCACCTACGTGCATCGGTTGTTGCCGTTTCTCTAAATTTAAGAATATGAAATCAATAGGATGTAATGGACGCATAGCGTTGATTGCCTCACTGCAATTTCTACAGCTGCTCATGTATGAGTAGCATTGTTAGAATTATTAAATTGTCTTTTGCAGTATAGCGTTTTTACGTTGAAATGATACGGAATTATGTGTATCGATGCGTTGAAAAAAACCACTGCTATGCAGTGGTTTTGTGATCTTTATTTTTTCATGTTGCCTGCGTGTAAGCCGCATTCTTTATGGGTTGCATCTTCCCACCACCAGCGACCTTCTCGTTCGTGTTGATTCGGTAAAACAGGTCGAGTACATGGTTCACAGCCAATCGAGATAAAGCCACGTTCGTGTAGTGGATTATATGGAATTTCCATTAGACGGATATAGTTCCAGACATCAGCGCTAGACCAGTTTGCCAAAGGATTATATTTAATCAATTGCTTGCCCGGACCTGAAAAACCGGGGTCTGCTTGTACCACAGAAATTTCATTACGTGTGCCTGGGCTTTGGTCTTTACGTTGACCAGTGATCCAGCCATCTAAAGTGGCTAGTTTTTTACGCAAAGGTTGTACTTTACGGATACCACAGCATTCTTTATGTTCATCTTGATAGAAGCTAAAAAAGCCCTTTTCTGTTACCAGTTTTTGTACGGCATCACTTTCTGGGAAACAGATTTCAATATCAATTTTATAATGTTTACGGACAGTATCTAAAAATTGGTAAGTTTCAGGGTGTAAGCGACCGGTATCTAAACTAAATACACGAAAAGGAATCCCTAAGTTTGATGCAAGATCAATCAGTACAACATCTTCTGCACCAGAAAAGGAAATCGCAACTTCACCTTGCTGGCTAAGCGCAAGTTTCATAATCTCAGAAGGTGATTTATCTGCATATTCAGATGCAAGTGCATCGACAAGGTCAATAGTAGGGATGGTAGTCATGAATGTCCTGGCTATAGGCTTGGAACGTTAAAACCTATATTAATTTATTTCAGAACTATTTTAATGGAAATGCTAAAACACACTTATCACTAAAAAATAGATACTTATGAAAAAAATAGATTTAAAAAAGAACAATGCATTTTTTTATTCTTCCGCTATGATATTGAAAAAATTTTTTTCACATAACAGAGGGTAGAGTGCATGGAAGTCGTTTGTTTAGATCTAGAAGGGGTTTTAGTACCTGAAATTTGGATTAATTTTGCGAAAAAAACAGGCATTAAAGAACTTGAAGCAACGACTCGTGACATTCCAGATTACGATGTGTTGATGACTCAGCGTTTAAATATCCTAAAACAACACGGTTTGGGTTTAAACGATATTCAAGACGTAATCGCAGATATGGGGCCATTTGAAGGTGCAAAAGAGTTTGTAGAGTGGGTGCGTACTCATTTTCAATTGATTATTCTTTCAGATACTTTCTATGAGTTTGCACATCCATTAATGCAGCAACTTGGTTGGCCAACGATTTTCTGCCACAAATTAGAAACTGATGAAAATGGTATGATCTCAGCTTATAAGCTTCGTCAACCTGATCAAAAGCGTAAAGCCGTTCAAGCATTGCATGGGTTAAACTTCCGGGTGATTGCAGCAGGTGATTCTTATAACGATACGACGATGCTTGGTGAAGCAGATGCGGGTTTCTTATTTGATGCGCCTGACAATGTGATTGCAGAATTTCCACAATTCCCACCAATTCATGGCTATGCTGCATTAAAAGAAGCGATTCGTAATGCTTCAGTTCGTGATATTCCAGCTTAATTCTGTATAGCTGGTTATAGAAAAGGGCGCTTATGCGCCCTTTCTTGTTTAATGCAAAGCTGTTCTAACAACTTAGAAGCGATAGCCTATTTTCAAACCATAGCCAAGCGCATGGTTATCTTCAAATTCACCTACTGGATTACCACCAGTTTGAGCAGTAGCATCACCTAACCAGAAGTATTTAACACCTGCTTGGATGAAATAGTTTTCAGCAGGACTATATTGACCACCTAGACCAACATTCCAATTCCCTTCAACAGGGCCTAAAGTCGTAATAGGGTTGCCAGCACCAGAGTCATAACCCACAGCTGCAGTACCCGCCCATTTATCATTGAACTTACGAGAAATACCTGTAGTGATTGAGTACTGATCGTCAGAATAATCAATTAAATTGTTGCCGCCTGAACGTTGGAATAATGCTTGCGGTGTTACTGCAAATTGATCCCAATGAACCCAGCGAAGGTTAGCAAAAGCTAAAGTGTTTGCAGCAATACCAGTTTGTAAATCTACGTTTACAGATTGCGGTGTAATTGCATCAACACGAGCGTCAGCTAAACCGATCGTAGTACCTGTAGGTAGAGTAACACCAGGAGCAACAGTCATAGGAGATGAAAGCGTATAAGTTTCTTCACCAGTTGCTTTGTGCTTAATTTCTGAACGATACGTTACAGAAGCTTTTAAAGCAATTTTTGGAATAGAGTAGGCGAAACCTGCTAACCAACCATATGCTTCTTCTTCAGCAATCTTGATGTTATAACCAGAAAGGCCTTGGTAAGCTAAACCACGGAGTTTGATATCTGCTTCAACAGTTTGCCATACTGGACCTGCATAGAAGTTCCAGTTCTCTGTTGGTTGGTAACCTATCAGTGCTGTTAGATTATTAGTTCGAACTTTAACATTAGTGCTTTCAGAGCCTTGGTTGAAAACGCCGGAATCAATACCATAAGTGGCATCAGCACCAAAAGGTTGATCATATAAAAGGCCTAAAGAAATTTTATCAGATGCTTGTACTTTGATTGCGGCAGATGGGAAGTAGTAGTCATCACCCATATCTGAAAGATCTTCACCACCAAGAGAATGTGTGGCTTTACCTTCAACTGTTGGATCTAAAACAGAAATACCTGCTTCTGCGTAGTTACCAGGTTGTAAGAATGCTGAAATAGACTGACCTGAACGATCTAGACCCGCTGCAAATAATGATGCTGTTGGTAAAGCGGTAAGTAAAATTGCGTAGCTAAGGTGATTTAAGCGCATACTTTTCCCTGTTTGTAACTTTTGATGTTATTTCAATGTGTGGAAAGTAACATAAATAGAAAAACAGTAAATAAGAGTTGCTACTCTAAAATTGAACTAGGGAAGTTAAAAAATGAGCATGACTAGAGTATTTATTCTAGTGATTGATAATTATCTTTATGATTTTTAAATGAAAAATTAGAGTAAAAAGCTTAGTTTTTGATAAATGTTTTAGTAAATTTAAATGTTTATTGTTTGATCAAACAAGATAGGGAAAGAATAAAAAGTTAGGGCCATAGCGAACTATGGCCCGAATCATATTTAAATTAGAAGCGGTAACCGATTTTTAAACCGTATGCCCAAGCATCGTTATCTTCAAATGATGCTACTGATTCATTTGTACCAAACATTGATGCAGGTTGTGCTTCAGCATCACCTAACATGAAGTATTTAACACCACCTGCGATAAAGTAGTTAGGCGCTGGGCTGAATTGTAAACCTAAGCCAACGTTCCAGTAGCCTTCAGTAGGACCAAGTGTTGATACAGGGTTGCCTGCACCAGAATCCCAACCTACAGAAACGTTACCAGCCCATTGTTCACTCAATTTACGACCTATACCAACTGTAGCATTGATTTGATCGTCAGAATAAGCAACAAGGTCAAATCCACCAACAGGACCACGACCAAGGGCACCTAATGTTTCAGATGCTTTACCAAAAGCGGTTGGGCGAATTGCAAAATTTGACCAATCTACCCAACGTACATTTGCAAATGCGACAGTGTCGGCCATGATACCAGTTTGAAAATCAAGGTTAACAGACTGCGGTGTGGTGATCTTAGTGTCAGCACGCGTTGAAAAAGCACCGCCTAGTAGAGCACTGCTTCCAGTTTCAGTGGTTGCAGCTTCGTGATCAATCTCAGAACGGTAAGTAATAGATGCTTTTAAAGCAATTTCTGGGATTTGGTACGCTACTCCTGCTAACCAACCAACGGCACTATCTTCTTTCATATTTGCATTATATAAACCGAGAGCTTGGTTTGCTCCATATGCAATACCGCGTAGTTGAACATCACCTTTTACTGTTTGATAAACACCACCGCCGTATATGTTAAAATTTTCAATTGGTTGAAAACCTAATATCATCGAGATATTTTGAGTGTTAACTTCGACTTCCGTTGTTTCGCCCATTAATTGGAATGCGCCAGGGTTACCTGCAACTGGTAGTGTTTGATCTGTTGCACTATATTTAGCTTCTGCACCAAAAGGTTGATCATATAGTAAACCAAAAGAAAAATTATCAGTTAGCTGTAATTTTAATGCTGCGTGTGGAAAATAGTAATCACCCGCCATGTCATCTAGTGATGTATTAGCAAGAGCTCCTAATGTTGGGTTGCTAGCAGGTGCAGTGCTGTTCATCTTCCCTGAAACATTCGGATCTAAAACCGAAATACCTGCTTCAAAATAGTTCCCTGGTTGTAAAAATGCAGAAATAGATTGTCCTGAACGATCTAGTGCTGCTGCAAAAGCACCTGTCATTGGAACTGAAGCAAGAATCATGGCTGTAGCTAAAGTTTTTAATTTCATTCTTCGTCATTCCTTGAGATACGAATTTGATTTTTATGGTTACTGCATATATTCGTTATGGAAAACTTCTTAATACTCTTAGGCTTAATTGTTACTCCATGTGACAAAAATAGCACAATTAAAATAAGAGTAAATGCTCTAGATTGAAAAATATGGCTAAAAGTTGCTATTTTTAGAGTAAAAGTACTAATTAGTATATATAACATTTTGATTATTATTTAATATTTTCATTTAGCGCATTATTTTCTAAACCTAGAAAAAAATTGAAAAAATTTTGATATGAGCAGTCATAAATTGATTTTTTGGCCTTATGGACCATACTATGTGTCGTTTTTGCATTGAGAGGTAGGTGGTTAGCACATTTTAAAGCGCTATTTAACTGTTCTTAAAAATAGTCTTTGAACAGTAATCTTTGTAAAAACAATAACTAAGTTAAAAACTGTAATTGATGGGTTTTTAGTGTGAAAGGTTCTTTCTTTATATTTATTGGTATATGGGGGATTACAAATACAGGGAGGAGGGATATCTCAGAAATTGTGCGCTCTGCGGGACTCGAACCCACGTCGGTCGCTTAGGAGGCAACTGCTCTATCCAGTTAAGCTAAGAGCGCAAGACGGAGGCTAATGTACTCCTATTTTAGCTAAAAAAAAAGTTATTGCCGAAACAATAACTTTTTAAATTACTTAGTCTTTATGAACTTCATTGGGGTCAATGTCGCTCAAATCTTTTGGATTAAGATAGTTAAACATTAATAACATGACTGTAATCCAAACAGGGATCATCAGAACAGATTCCATAAAGCCCTGAGTCCACATAATAAAGAGAACTAAAGCAATAAAGATCAGAACGATGTAGTTGCTGACTGGTGCCCAAAGTGCAGGATAAGACGTTGTAAAATTCAAAATACGTTTTGCACGACGGAACTGTAAGTGAGTCATGGTAATCATCGCCCAGTTAAGGACAAGTGCACCAACCACCACATACATTAAGTGACCAAGCGCATCTTCAGGTACGAAGTAGTTTAAGAGTACGCAACCGAAAATCAGGACTGCAGAAAGTAATACTGCTGGAATTGGCACGCCACTTTTGTTGGTTTTAGCGAAAACTTTTGGAGCATTACCTTGCTTCGCCAAGCTGTAAAGCATACGGCTATTGGCATACATACCGCTGTTATAAACAGACAGTGCTGCAGTTAGGATAATGAAGTTCAGTAAATGTGCAGCCCAATCAATACCCAGTTGGCTAAAGATCATCACAAATGGACTTTTGTCTAGACCACCTAGTTCAAGCTGATTCCATGGCACAAGTGACAATAGAATAGTCAAAGAACCCACGTAGAAAATCAAAATACGAAATACAACTTGGTTAATCGCTTTTGGAATAGTTTCTTTTGGATTTTCAGCTTCCGCTGCCGCCATACCAATCAGTTCAATACCACCGAAGGCGAACATCAAGAAAGCTAGCATGAAGAATAAGCCTTCAAAACCATTTGGGAAGAAGCCGCCCTGACTCCATAAGTTGGTAAATGATGCTGTTGAGTTGGCATCTGCAGTCAGTAGCAAATACAAACCAAATACGATCATCGAAATAACCGCAGTGACTTTAATAATCGACAGCCAAAACTCTGATTCACCATAAAACTTCACATTACCTAAGTTTACTAAAGTAATGATCACGAAGAAGAATAGTACAGATGCCCACGCTGGAATATGAGGCCACCAGTAATTGATGTATTTCGCAACAGCGGTGAGTTCTGTCATTGCCACTAAAATATAGAGAATCCAGTAGTTCCAACCTGTTAAGAAACCTGGAAATTTCCCCCAATATTTATATGCAAAATGGCTAAATGAACCCGCTACAGGTTCATGGACGATCATTTCACCCAACTGACGCATAATTAGAAAGGCGATCAAACCGCCAATGGCGTAGCCAAGAATAATGGATGGTCCAGCAGATTGAATCACATGCGCTGAGCCCAAGAATAAGCCTGTACCAATTGCACCACCCATGGCAATCAATTGAATATGACGATTCTTTAAGCCACGCTTGAGTTCGGAGGAATTGGTAGTCAAGTTACTCTTCCCGAGAATGGTTTAATTTTGGTAATTGTAATGTATAGAGAATGAATAGCCTAGTAGCTCAAAATTTATGAAAAATATTTATAGGTTTAATAACCTATTTTTCGTTTTAAATGCTGAATTAAAAATTTATGAATCAATAGATTAATTTTATTTTAATTGAAATTCTGATGCTTGGCTTTATATGGAAAAGGTATCGAATGTTGTTTTTTTATACTTAAGTCATGTGATTGTTAAAACTTCAATTAAACATTGTATGATGCAAAAGCGCAGAAAAGAACGCTCTGCCAAAACACAATGATAAAGATTAAGGATTCAATAAAAATGAGTTTTGCTCCCCAAATTAAAATTGCAGCGACTTATATGCGTGGTGGTACAAGTAAAGGTGTATTTTTCAAGCTAGATGATTTGCCCCTTGCAGCACAACAAGCTGGAAAAGTTCGCGACCAACTTTTATTACGTGTGATTGGCAGTCCAGATCCTTATGGCAAACAAATTGATGGGATGGGTGGAGCGACATCAAGTACCAGTAAAACCGTGATTTTGGCAAAAAGTTCACAGCCTGAGCATGATGTAGACTATCTATTTGGACAAGTGTCGATTGATAAAGCATTTGTCGACTGGAGTGGTAACTGCGGAAACCTAACAGCAGCGGTTGGTGCATTTGCCATTTCAAATGGTTTGGTTGAGGCATCACGTATTCCTGAAAATGGTTTATGTACGGTTCGTATTTGGCAAGCCAATATTCAAAAAACCATTATTGCCCATATACCTATTACTGATGGTGCAGTACAAGAAACCGGTGATTTTGAACTAGATGGTGTAACCTTCCCAGCAGCCGAAGTTCAAATTGAATTTTTAGACCCCGCAGATGATGGTGAAGATGGCGGCGCTATGTTCCCTACAGGGAATTTGGTCGATACCTTAACCGTACCCGATGAAGGCAGTTTCCCTGCAACATTCATTAATGCAGGTATTCCAACGATTTTCTTAAATGCAGAAGATATTGGTTATGTCGGCACTGAACTGCAAGATGCGATCAACGGTGATGCTAAGGCATTGGCCCGTTTTGAAAAAATCCGTGCTTATGGTGCGCAGCAAATGGGTTTGATTTCAGATATTGCTGAAGCAGAGCAACGTCAACATACACCAAAGATTGCATTTGTTTCAAAACCGAAAGCTTATACATCTTCGAGTTCTAAACAAATTTCAGAACAAGATACGGACTTATTGGTTCGTGCCTTGTCGATGGGGAAACTGCATCATGCCATGATGGGCACAGCGGCAGTTGCCATTGGTACAGCAGCTGCGATACCGGGGACACTTGTGAACTTAGCCGCGGGTGGTGGGGAGCGAGAAGCCGTGCGTTTCGGACATCCATCTGGGACGTTACGTGTAGGTGCGCAAGCGATTTATGAAAATGGTCAGTGGGTCGTTAAAAAAGCCGTAATGAGCCGAAGTGCGCGTGTCTTAATGGAAGGTTGGGTGCGTATTCCTGCGGATAGTTTGGATTAAGCATTTAACATCTCATTTGAAATCAGCCTCTGCTTTGCAGGGGCTTTTTTTTGCCTTTATCTTTTATATGAATAAGCAAATCATGAATTGGTATATCTTTTTATATAATATGAACTGCATTTAATATTAGAAAGTTTCTGTGATTTATGCCAGATTAATTTTGTTAGCATTTTGCGTAGCTTTACCCTGAAAAAAGTAGCGAAACCATGCTTAAAAAAGACTTAATAAAATCGGACCTACCTACTGAACAATTGGCTGTATTAGAAGCGTTGCCAATGCCTGCTGCGTTATTTTCTGCGACAGCTGAGCTGATATGCGCCAATCAAATATTTAAACATCGATTTCAGTCAGACTTACAAGAGATCGTATTAAATCATGTGTCCGTGATGCAGCAAAAAACCAAAGCCACAAGTTCTGAGTTTGATTTACGCTGTTTAGAGAACGATAGCATTGAACCCTTTATGTATAGTGAAAATGAACGGCATTATTGGTTTACGCTCAAACCAAAGTTTCAACAAAGTGGCGATTTGGAACATGTGTTGTTGTGCTGTGCGGACATTACAAATTTAAAGCAATTCGAATTATCGCTGTTGAAACATAACCAACAACTCGAACAACAAGTTTATTTTGATTATCTGACAGGGATAAAAAATCGACGAGGTTTTGATTTAGACCTTTCTCAGTGGCAAAAAAGCTTCGCGGTTGAACAAGCCGATGAAATTTGTTTGATGATGCTCGACTTAGATAATTTTAAGCAAATCAATGATATCTACGGTCATGCGTTTGGCGATGAAGTTTTAAGAAAAAGTGCGCAGCTTTTAAGGATGCAAATTAGTCAACACGCAGATGCACAAATATATCGCATGGGTGGGGAAGAGTTTGCAATGATTTTGCCACGCACGGCTATATCGACTGCATGTTCGATTGCACAACAATGTTGTGAGCAAATCTATGCTTCTTCGATGAATTATGCAGATAAGGCTTTTCAACTGAGTATTTCATGCGGAGTGGCCTTGTGGGATGGTACAGAGTCATTTTTTGAAACATTGACACGTGCCGATCAGGCTTTATATCAAGCCAAGAAAGGCTCGAAAAATTGTACCTGTTTTAATGATGGACAAAATGTGGCGCTATTTGAGGAAACGACATTTAAAAAACCATCAGACTGTGGGAAAAACACATAGATTTAGGCCGTAACATAGAGAAAGATCTGAGAAAGCAGTATGATGCAACAGGTCAAAATTGACAGAAAACATTAGCAGTCGATTTGCTAATGAACGAAGCAGTTAAATATTTAAAGTATTTGAGGTGAATGTGTCTTCTTTAACAGACGTTTCCACACATGCCCTGACAGAAGCGCAGCAGCGTATTCAGCAGGATTTACTGACAGCACTTGATGCATTTTCAATTCCAGAACCCTTAAAAGGGGCGGTGTATCATGCTGTGATGTTGGGTGGAAAGCGCGTTCGGCCGGCACTTTGTTATGCAACAGCAGCGTTAAAACCCAATACCAATTTTGCAGCAGTACGCCGTGCTGCGGTGGCAATTGAATTTATTCATTGCTATTCATTGGCACACGATGATTTGCCATGTATGGACAATGATTTACTTCGTCGCGGTCAACCAACTTGTCATGTGGCTTTTGGTGAAGATACGGCCTTACTTGCTGGCGATATTTTACAATCGATGGCTTTTGAAGTTTTAGGCAGTCGTCTCTTTGATCAAGGCCCAGCCGTTGAAGCGCCGATTATCTTAAAGCAAATGCAAATTTTAGCGACTGCAACTTCAAAAATGGTCAATGGACAAGTCCTAGACTTACAAGCGGAAGGCAAACACGTCAGTCAGGATGAACTGGAAAATATTCATCGAAATAAAACCGGCGCTTTAATTTCTGCAGCAATCATGATGGCGGCAGTGACAATATTTAATGGCACAGATCAAGCTATTCCTAAACTCCGTGAGTTTGGCCTAGCGATTGGTTTAGCCTTTCAGGTGCAAGATGATATTTTAGATATTATTGCTGACACTGAAGCATTGGGTAAAACAGCGGGTAAAGATCAACAAGTGGATAAATCGACATATCCTGCGCTAATGGGCCTCGATCAAGCGCAAGCTTATGCAGAAGAATTACATGCACAAGCGCTTCAAGCTTTGGATTATTTTGCAGAAGATGCAGCAGAATTACACAAGATCACTCAGTTTTTATTAAAACGTCAAAGTTAATATGACGTAGTAATGACATTAGCCCACAACATTTAACATGTTGTGGGCTTTTTTATATTTTGTACATTTGGAACAGAAGTAAATAAACCATCTACGGAATATCTAAATGGATGACATGATAAAAAAAGGACGCTAGGCGTCCTTTTTTGCAGATATTAAAACTTAGAAATTAAATTTAAGTGCTATTGGTCTTAAATACTTTCTTTATAGATACGATCTGCTTCTTCAAATTTTTCAGTGACTTCGGCAGATGGTGCTTTGCCCATTAAGCTCACAATGATGATTGCAAGTAGTGAGCAGATGAAGCCCGGAATAATTTCATAAACGCCTGTATCACCCCAGAGGTTTTTCCATAGAATAACCATAACCGCACCGACCACCATACCGGCTAAAGCACCGTTTAATGTCATACGTTTCCAGAACAATGACATGATAATCAGTGGGCCAAATGCAGCACCAAAGCCTGCCCATGCATATGCTACGAGACCAAGAACTTTAGAGTCAGGATTACCCGCCATATAGATCGCAAGAAGCGCAATCATTAACACCATGAAACGGCCGACCCAAACCAATTCTTTTTGTGAGGCGTTTTTACGTAAGAATGATTTATAAAAGTCTTCAGTTAAGGTACTTGAGCAGACTAAAAGCTGACAGCTTAGGGTACTCATGATCGCAGCTAATATCGCGGCCAGTACGATACCTGCAACCCATGGGTTAAATAGAATTTTAGTCAATTCCATAAAGACCGTTTCAGGGTTAGCTGTAACGACACCTGCCAGTTCTGGATGCTGTTGGAAATAAGCAATACCGAAGAAGCCTGCTGCAACTGCGCCACCGAGGCAGAGCGTCATCCATGTCATACCAATACGGCGTGCATTGGGAATCGATTTAACTGAATCTGCTGCCATGAAGCGCACTAAAATATGCGGTTGACCAAAATAGCCTAAGCCCCATGCCAATAAAGACATGATTGCGACAAAACTTAAGTTAGCAAATACATCCATGGCTTGAGGGCGTGCCGCTTCCAGTGCCAGAGTGAACTGGCTTAAATCAGAAAACGACAACATGACCACGATAGGTGTCAGCAGCAAGGCAAAAATCATAAAGCCCGCTTGAATGGTATCGGTCCAACTGACAGCAAGGAAGCCACCAATAAACACATAGCTCACCGTTGCAATTGCACTGATCCAAAGCGCAGTGCTATACGACATACCAAACATACTTTCAAATAATCGAGCGCCTGCAACCATGCCTGAAGCACAGTAAATTGCGAAGAAAATCAAAATAATCACAGCAGACACGATACGTAAGATTCTCTTTTGATCGTTAAAACGATTTGAGAAATAGTCAGGTAGGGTCAAGGCATTATTTTGAACTTCGGTATGTACCCGGAGACGACCTGCAACAAGTAGCCAGTTGAGCCAAGCACCGATGATCAGACCAATTGCAATCCACATTTCAGATAAACCTGAAAGGTAAATCGCCCCCGGAAGACCCATGAGCAACCAACCACTCATATCTGATGCACCTGCAGAAAGGGCAGTGACAAAGCTCCCTAATCGGCGGCCACCTAAAATGTAGTCAGAAAAGTTACTGGTCGCACGGTATGCAAGTAAACCGATCACGACCATGGCGACAATATAAAAGAGAAAGGTAATTAGGGTGGGATTCAGGGAGCTCATACGGTATCCGCTTTGGCGTTGGACAATTGCGTTTAATCAGGGGACTCAATGGGATTTGCCTAAGCCAAGTAGGTGAAATCGAACGATAAGTCCTAAAACGTCAAAAAAATAACGTGAAATTTAAACATAAATTCACAAACTTTGCCTTCTTTTTTGTTTTGGGCATAAAAATGGGCCGTATGTCACGACCCATTTTTATTAATGTGAAGATTTAGTTATTACGTCCCATCACACCACGAATGGTGTTGAGTACATCCGCAGGTAATACCACAGTTTTGGCATTATTAGATTTAGCCATATCTTGCATGGCTTTAACGTATTGTTCACCCAGTAAGTAAGCAACTGGAATTTCTTTATCGCCGACGGCTGAACTCACCATTTCAATTGCACGTTGAGAAGACTCTGCCAGTACCACTTGAGCTTCTGCATCACGACGAGAGGCTTCTAAACGACCATCAGCTTCCAAAATAGCCGCTTGTTTTTCACCGTCTGCCTTGGTGACTGTTGCACGACGTTGACGTTCAGCGGCCGCTTGCTCTTCCATTGCCGCTTGCATGGTATGAGAAGGTTTAATATCTTGAATTTCTACAGTTTTAAGCGTAATACCCCAGTCAGAGATATCGTCAGAAATAGCAGCTTTAAGTTTAGCCTTAATATGATCACGCGATGAAAGTGCATCATCAAGGTCCATTTCACCGACAATAGAACGTAAAGAGGTTTGAACTAAGTTTTGAATTGCCCATGTGTAGTTTTCAATACCGTAAACTGCTTTTTCAGGCGTGGTTAAATTGATATAAGCCACAGCATTCATCAGCAGTACCGCGTTGTCACGTGTGATCACTTCCTGAGAGGGAATATCTAAGACGATATCTTTGGTTGTGACTTTATAAGCCACTTCATCGACATACGGAATCACAAAGTTCAGTCCCGGATTGAGCGTGGTATGGTATTTACCTAAACGCTGAACAATCCATTTATAACCTTGGGGAACAATACGAACACCTTTAAAAATGGTGACGGCTACAAAAACTAAGAGCGCTAAAAAAACAATAGAAACACCAGACATGTCATTTCTCACTTATTTATGGATTGTCAGCGGGGTGGTTGCTGCTGTGCAGTTGGACGACTAAATCATTGCCTAAAATATCGGTCACGCGAACGCGATCACCGACTTGAAGTGCATCTTGGGTACGGCAATGCCATTCATCTGAACCTAAAACAGGCATTGGGAAGCGAACTTTAACGCTGCCATGATTTAGCTGGGTTTGAATCACCATACCCACTTGGCCAATTGTCGCTTCACGGGACAGACCTGCTTTGGTTTTATCGATGGATAAAGGCTTAATAAATTTGAACCACAAAAATGTGCAGAGCACGGCAAAAATAATCCAAACCACAATTTGGACATTAAAGTCCATGGATGGAAAGATCCAATATAAGATCCCAACCAAAATTGCGGAAACGCCAAACCATAGCGCAGCAAAAGACGGCAAAATTAGTTCAAAAAGCATCAAAGCGACGCCCAATACAAACCAGTGCCAAGGTTCTAAAATAAATTCCATACATCTACTCTTATATAAGGGTGAATTGATATAGATGAACCAGTATCTATATCAATGTAGCAGATGTATAACTCAATGAATATAAAAAAAATCGTTGAATTATATTTTCGCTTTTGGTGCTGGTTTAAAGGCCGCAGGGGACTGTTTAAAGTTATCGATCGCCTTAATAATGCTATTCACTTTGAGCTGTGCGGCTTTTTCACCTTCTAAAATCGTCGCATTGCTCGACTTCAAATCGAGTGTGCCGATATGTCCCACTTTAGGTTGAATCACGAAATTAGCATTTTTCAGTTCTTCATTAATACTTTGTTGTCCCATGATGTTAATGGTTTGATCGAGTAAACCAAACATGCTTACGGCTTTGCTACCGTCAGGACGCGCAGAAATATCAACAGCAATCACGATATCTGCACCCATATCACGTGCCGTTTTCACTGGAATCGGGCTGACTAAACCCCCATCGACATATTTAACCCCTGCAATAGTCGCAGGTACAAATACATTTGGAATGCTGCACGATGCACGCACTGCTTGGCCAGCATTGCCGCGGTTAAATTCAGTTTTGCTGCCATTATCTAAACGGGTGGCTACAGCAGCAAAGCGTTTTGGAAACTGTTCAATTGGTTTATTGCCGACGTTTTTATTGACAAAGTCTTGCAGTTTTTGCCCTTGAATAATGCCTTGGCTATTTAAGGTTAAGTCACGAATATCGGACTCTTTAAAGTTTAAGGCCAATTGCTGCATTTGATAAGGCGTTTTACCGCTGGCATACAAGCTGCCGACAAAACTACCCGCACTGGTCCCAGTCACAATCTTAGGTTTAATACCGTGCGATTCAAGCACTTTAAGCACGCCAATATGAGCAAAACCTTTGGCACCGCCACCACCGAGCGCAATCGCGATCACCGGTTCACGTGCTTTGGCTGGTGTAGGTGTCGTGGTTGCAGGCGTTTTGGTTGCAGAATCACAGCCAGTGAGTGCTAATACGAAGAGGCTAGGAATCAGGTAATGCAAAAGTTTCATGGGTGAAATCTGATGGTTAAATATACAAAGTGCACATCACATCAAAAAAATAGCCATTTGACTAGGGCTTTTTCCAGTGCTTTTGTAACGGCAAGGCCAACCATTCGGGATTTTTCGGGGAAAACTTCCCGTCATATATCTTCAAAATTTTTTCGAGATCAGTTTCAAAATCTCCACTCGGTTCAAAAACACCCAAGCAATGAATGGTTTTCTTTGCATAATCAAAGCTAAACATCACAATAGGTATCTGTGCTTCATAGGCAATATAGTAAAAACCACTACGGATTTTATCGGCTTTTTTTCGTGTTCCCTCAGGTGCCATTCCAATCCAAATTTGATCTGTCGCTTGGACAATCTCAGCAATTTCACGCGTCAGTCCATGTGGATTTTCACGCTGCACAGGAATCACGCCGACCCAATCCAAAAGTGGTTTTAAGGGGGTATCAAATAGGGTGTTTTTACCAAAAATGGTGATTTTTATCCCAATTCCAAGCAAGGCGAGAAAACCATGCCATGCATCTATATTAGAAGTATGCGGAGAAATGATTGCCACAGCTTTGGCAAGGTTGGGAAATTCGCCGTCAAATTTCCATCCTTGTGTCAAGAAAAGTTTTTTAAATATTGCGCGGCTCAGAGTGGAACCGCGTGATGGAACTTGATCGGGCAAAACTGGAAATAATTGAGTCTTTTGATTCATTGCATATTCTTATATAAGTGAAATCCATTTTTGATGTGATGCACATTTAAAAGTACGGCATAAGCATTGACCTTATCTTAGGTTGATGATTTTTTTAGATCATTGGCAAAATAGCCGTATTTTGACTACTCTAAATGTAACTTAAGCGCATTCAACATTTAGGAACTTATGATCCAGCTTCGTCAGCTCTATCTTTTACTGTTTTCCTTATATTGGGCGCAAGGGTTACCTGTCGGTTTTATGACGCATGCTTTACCAGTGATTTTAAGAGCGCAAGGTGTATCTTTGGCGCATATTGGTGGCTTTGGATTACTCATGCTGCCATGGTCGATCAAAGTTTTCTGGGCACCGTGGATTGATCGGCATGGTTCAAGGTCCAAAGGGCACTATCGGAGTTGGATTATTCCAATGCAGTTATTGTCCGTGGTGGTCTTGGTCTTCCTGTCTTTTTTGCCGATCCAAAGCTTGAATGAACCAATGTATTTGCTGCTGTTTTTTGTGGCTTTACTCAGTATGAATTTGGTTGGTGCGACTCAAGATGTCGCAACCGATGGCTTGGCCGTCAATATTTTAAAAACTGACCAACAGTACTGGGGCAATACCTTTCAGGTGATTGGTTCCAGACTCGGCTTTATTGTCGGTGGTGGTGCTGTACTTTGGGCCTTGGATTGGTTGGATTGGCAAGCCACCTTTCTGTTTTTAGCGGCATTGGTGTTCATCAATACCATCCCTATTTTTCTCTATCGAGAACCTTCAAAGCCACAGCTCAATATAAAATCCTCTCAAGAGCATGATAACAACCATAAACATACTTCAGGCTTATTCTATGCTACTCGCCAGTATTTGGCTTATTTTACTCAAACCAAAACCCTCACACTATGGCTGATGATCTTATTGAGTTTTAAGCTTGCAGATGGTCTGGCAGGTCCTTTACTCAAGCCGCTGATGGTGGATTTAGGATTGAGTTTTAGTCAAATTGGTCTGTATGTCACCATGCTGGGTGCTGTGGCTGCTTTAATTGGGGCGGGGGTTGCTGGTCTAAGCTTGAAGTATATTTCTCGGGCGCAAGCCTTGGTTTTCTATTCGGTATTGAAAATATTCAGCTTATTAGCCTATGCATGGCTGGCTTTGCAGTTCGAGGCAAAACGGCCCGTACATGAATGGCTGATCTATGGGATCAATGCTGCCGAAGACATGATTTCAGCCATGCTGCTCGTGATCATGCTGACTTTGGTGATGCAATATAGTCGTAAAGCATTTGCAGCAACGGACTTTACATTTCAGGTTGCCATTATGGCGACGGTGAGTGGGGGGTTGTATAGCATCAGTGGCATAGTGGCCGATCAGTTGGGGTATAGCACTTATTTATTTTGGATCATAGGTTTGGCTGCATTGAGCTTAGTCCCGATTCTATTTTGGGGAAAAGCATCAAAAAATGACCAAAATCACTTCTAAATCATGATTTTGGTTGTTTTTTATCAGCTAAAGCACTAAAAGAGCAATGCAAATATTATTTTAATAATTTTGTAATATGTTTCGCGTGTGTAATATCTGTTACAAAATAATTTAAGGAAAATTTTTGATGAAAACTAAGTTAGCAGCGGCTATCGCATTGAGCCTTTTGGCTGGGTCAACCTTTGCAGCACCAACCTTCTACGGTGAAATTGATGCGTCAGTTGATTATTTACCTGAAGATAATAAAACGGGTGTTTCAGATAAAGATGTCGTTGAAATCAGTTCAAACAGTTCTTTCTTGGGTTTAAAGGGCGATGAAAAACTGACAGACCGTTTAAGCGCAGTTTATGCAATTGAATGGGCATTTAACTCAGACGGCGAAGGCGATGACTGGTCTAAGCGTAACCGCTTCGTTGGTTTGAAAGATGCGAAACTTGGTACATTGAAAGTTGGTGCACACGATACCCCATTAAAACAATTGTCTAGTCCGGTTGATACATTCAACAACTACGTGGGTAACCGTGCTGATGTTACAGGCATCATGACTGGCGAAAACCGTGTAGATAACGTTGTTGTCTATGAATCACCAGCATTTAAAATTGCTGAAGGTGCAATTAAAGTTAATGCATTGCTTGCAACAGGTGAATCTTCAGGAATCAAGAGCGACAAAGGTGTAGTAAAAACTGCAGGTCGTGGTCTTGGCGATGCTTGGTCGGCGTCTGTTGTCTATGACAGCCCCGTTGTTGTCGCAGGTTTAGCCTATGACAAAGCCATTCCATCGAACTTTGGTGGCGTAGGGATCTTAAATGCAAGTGCGCCTGAGGTGCATCCTGCATTAGATAAAGATGGAAAAGTAACTTCAGTATTTGCTGCAGCAAATACTGTTCGTGCGATCGGTCGTGTAAATCTTGAGGGTGGTTTGGCACTCAAAGCACTGTATCAAACATCAGAGGTTGAGGCTGCTAAAGGTAATGATGTTGCAGCAGCAAATATTGATGATGCTCAAGGTTGGTTAGTCGGTGCAGAATACAATCTACCTTCTGCAAAAGCTTGGACAGTAAAAGCACAATATAGTCAAAATACCACGACCTATAAAGTGGGTGAGGATTATGAAGCTCAGCAATTCATTGCAGGTGCAGATTATGCATTTAGCAAACAAGTGAAAGCTTATGGTTATGCAGGTTACTTAGCACTTGAACAAGGTTCTAATGAAAGCGAACAACCTGTTCTAGGTACAGGTCTAGAATTTAAATTCTAAGACATTGATTTAAGTTGTTCAAAAGGCGATGTTTTACATCGCCTTTTTTGATTTTTCTTGCTTGGTTTTGATCAGTTTTAAGTGATTTTTAAGCTTGAATTTTTAGATTAGGGCATCAAAGATCAATAATTGATGCCAATATGCTTCAGGTCATAGCTAAAATACAGCAAAAAATTCCAAGACTTAGTTTAAGTCAATTTAACCTCGTGCTTGCCTTATGGCTTGGGGCGGTTTTGAACCTTGCGTTTTATCAGCAAATCCAGCAGCTCACACCTTATACGGGGCTGAAGGCCGGACTATTCTTAGCGGCAACCGTACTGGTGGTGGTGGCACTTTATAATGTGCTGATGCAACTCCTGCAATGGCGATGGAATTCAAAACTTTTGGCGAGTATTTTGCTGATCATTGGTGGCTTGAGTGCTTATTTCGTCAATAGTTTAGGCGTGACCATTACATCTGACCAAGTGCAGAACATGATGCAAACAGATGTAAAGGAAGTACAGGATTTAATCTCGCCACAATTTTTTATTTGGGTCTTTGGACTGGTTATTTTGCCACTGCTATTGATCTGGCTTTTGCCACTGCAAAAAGAAGCCCTAAGCACGGTCGTAGCCAAAAAGGGTCTACATATAGTGCTATCGCTCACCCTCATGGGTGCTTTGCTGTTTGTTTATTTTGTTGATTATGCAGCGATCTTTCGTGAGCATCGTGACTTAAAAGGCATGCTCTCACCACAAAACAGTATCGCTTCGACATTTTCCTATTATCACAAAAAAGCACCGAAACAGAATTTGCCATTGCTGAGCTATGGTGAAGATGCACATATGGTTGAAAACGTAAGCGCCAAAAGCTTACCAAAATTGATGGTCTTAGTGGTTGGTGAAACTGCGCGCGCGGAAAGTTTTTCACTCAATGGTTATGCTAAAAATACCAATCCTGAACTCAGTCAGCAAAATATTATCAATTTTAGCCAAGTCAGCTCATGTGGCACCGCAACCGCTGTGTCTGTTCCTTGTATGTTCTCGGGTATGCCGAGAACCGAATATGATGAACAGCTTGCAAGTCATCGCGAAGGTTTACTCGATATTGCACAGCGTGCAGGCTATAAGGTGACGTGGCTAGATAATAATTCAGGCTGTAAGGGCACATGCACACGTGTTGAAAAATATGAATTTCCTGAAGCGCTGAAGAAAAAGTGGTGTGATGCCGATGGCGAATGTCATGATGAAATCTTAGTGGATGGTTTGAAGGCATATTTGGCTTCGATCCCCAAAGCAGATCCAACTCCCCGTTTGATTGTATTACACCAAATGGGCAGTCATGGCCCTGCTTATTTCAAACGAAGTACCGCAGCGTTTCAAAAATTTAAGCCAACCTGTAATAGCAATGCCATACAGGGATGTAGCTCTATAGAATTAATAAATAGTTATGACAACAGTATTATCTATACCGACCATGTGCTGAGTGAATTGATTAACACCTTAAAAGTGACTGACCACTATCAAACAGGACTGTGGTATTTGTCCGATCATGGCGAGTCGACAGGTGAGCATGGCTTATATTTACACGGTTCTCCATACGCAATTGCACCGTCACAGCAAACCCATGTACCGATGTTGATGTGGTTTTCACCGGCGTGGCAAAAAAATAATTCAGCGCAATATACTTGTTTAATGGCACAAAAAAGCCAAAAATTAAGTCAGGATAATCTATTTCCATCGCTATTAAGTTTGCTCGATGTGCAGACTCAAGTGATTGATGAAAAAAACAATATGTTGCAACAATGTACTTCAGTACAGCGCAGGACTTAAGCCCATGCACAAAATACTTATTATTGAAGATGATTTCATGATTGCCGAATCGACTAAAACCTTGTTGAACTATCAACAGTTTGAAGTCGAGTGGGTGAATAATGGTATCGATGGCTTAAAGCTCATAATGCAAGGGGGGATTGATATCGTCTTGCTAGATCTGGGTTTGCCGATGATGGATGGTATGCAAGTCCTGAAACAAATTCGTCAAATGCAGCCCAAATTGCCGGTATTAATCATCTCCGCACGTGATCAATTACAAAATCGTGTAGATGGATTAAACCATGGGGCAGATGACTATCTAATTAAACCTTATGAGTTTGATGAATTACTTGCACGGATTCATGCGCTCCTTCGACGCACAGGGCTAAGTTCAGTCGAAGCACCACAGAAAATTTTAAAACATGGGGAATTGATTTTAGATATCGAACAGCATCTTGCACGCTATAAGGGGCAATATGTCGATTTATCTAACCGTGAATGGGCCATATTGATTCCACTGGTAACGCATCCAAATAAGATTTTTTCGAAAGCCAATTTAGAAGATAAGCTTTATGATTTTGATAGTGATATCAGCAGTAATACTATTGAAGTGTATGTGCATCATCTCAGAACAAAATTAGACAAAGATTTTATTCGCACCATTCGTGGTTTAGGTTATCGACTCGGTTAAGGCAAAGGAATTATCGACCATGCAGCAGCCTTATTCTCTGAAAAAGAGACTAATTATTTATGTTTCTGTTTTCAGTATGCTTTTGGGCTGTCTTTTGGTGTTTTCAGCTTATCGAATTGCACTTGAAGAAATTAATGAAATTTTAGATGCGCAAATGCAAAATTTGGCGGAACGTGTTGCAGAGCATGATCCGCAGCCCATTCGCAGTGAATTTGATCAACATAAGCGTTATCACGAAGAAGATTTATTTGTCGATGTATGGACTTATCAATCTAATGCGCATCAAACCCATCAATTAAAATTATTGGTCGCGCCTCAGCCCAAAGCCGGTTTTTATACCCACAGAACCCAACAGGATGAGTGGCATACCTATATTTTGCCACTCGCAGATCGGCAAATTCAGGTCAGTCAGCAAGAATCGGTTCGACAGCATCTTGCTGCTGAATTGGCCAGTAGTATGTTTATTCCCTATTTGGTTTTCATACCTTTTGCATTAATCGCTTTGGGATGGTTGATTCAACGCAGCTTAAACCCACTGGGAAAATTTAAAAAAGAACTGGCAAAACGGGATGCCTTTGAACTTTCTCCAATCTCTCAAATGCCGTATCCAGAGGAAATTGCGCCGACCATTATTGAAATGAACCAGTTGTTTGAACGAATTTCGTTGTCGCAGCAGGAACAGCGCCAGTTTATTGCTGACGCAGCGCATGAGTTACGGACCCCGATTACCGCACTGAATTTGCAAATGCAGATTTTGCTACAAAAATTTCCACAAGATGACGCTCTACAAAATTTGAGTAAAGGTTTAATTCGTATTCAGCATTTGGTCAGTCAATTATTGAGTTTGGCAAAACAAGACGCCTCGGTCTTTGAACTTGAGCGCAAACAACATTTTGATCTTAAGCAAGTCGCAACCAATTGCGTGGAGCAACTGGTGCATTTGGCCATGCAAAAAGATATTGACCTTGGCATGGAGCAACAACAAAGCATTGCCTTATATAGTCTTGAGCCAACGGTACATTCAATCATTTTTAATTTGATTGATAACGCCATCAAATATACCCCTGCACAGGGCATGATTAATGTCTCCGTCTTTGAACATGCGGGGCAGGCGGTTGTACAGGTTGAAGATAGTGGGCCTGGTATCGACCCTGCTTTATATGAGCAAATTCGAAAACGCTTTTATCGAATTTATAATCATGAAGAAATTGGAAGTGGTTTAGGGCTAGCGATCGTGGATAAAGCCGCAAAACATATCGGTGCGGATTTGGAATTTTCTAAAAGTGAAACATTGGGTGGTCTGAAAGTGAGTTTACAGATCCCATTTAGTGAATCATGAGTGACTCAATCATTTTCGGATCAAGCTCAATTTAGATACTTAAAGATTAGATCCATGTAAATGCTTTGCTGTTTTGCTGCGTAGTTGATGTAGTGAGATGGCGAGAAAACAACACATACATGACACAATTAAATGCCCAAATGATCCATGTGGTCCAAAGGTTATGACTCAGAAAATGCGCACCCCGCATCATTTGCGCCCAGCCAAAAGCAAATCCTAAAATCAGCCCAGCAGATAAAAAGAAGTAAGCACGGGCAGGTCGATGTATTCGATAAACAAAATATCCCGTAATTAGGGCAAAACCAGTCGCAGCATGGCCACCGGGGAAGCAGTGTCCTTGGCGTGCTGAAAAATCCCAAGAAAAGCCTTGGGCTGTGGCGACGGTCATATTCCAAGGGCAGGCATGCGCAGATTGTGATTTGAGCAAACCAATAATTGCCGTGCTGAGTAGAGCCACTACGATAAAATAACCGAATTCAAACTTGCGTGCTTTCAGATGAGGATATTTAAAACTGCATATCCATGCTGCGATATAGAGAACATAAACGCCTATGACGATATTCTTGATATAGCGATGGTTCAGCACAGCAAGTGCCCAATCATTACGATGAGGAAAACCACCATGTAGGTCGACCCAAGGCTGAATAAAAGCTTGGTCGAGCGAACCACCGACGGGAAAAACATAAAGGAGGCCAACCAAACTGAGTGTGAGCAGCAGCGCTTGTCGTAATAAAAAGGAACGGTTCGAGAGCATAAGTCGTGTGATGTGCTGAAATTATTTTGTTTGAATGCTGCTATTTGAAACCACAAAACTTAAATCAGACTTAATCGGCTATTTGAACTGTATTGATATCGATAGTGAAGAAGGTGCATAAAGCAAAACGGGCATTGTGTTAAAGTTTTTGAAAACTCAGTAATAAAGATTTATGAGCATACGTGCAGTCCTTTTTGATTTAGATAATACTTTGACTCATCGAGATCACAGCGTTCAGGCCTATACGCAGTATTTAGCCGAGTCTTATCAGTCGACGCTGGTGGCGGTAGACCTTGTACAGATTAAACGTATTATTAATCGTATAGATAATGGGGGATATCCGAAAAAAGAATTCCTTACTCATCCCAGTATTGGGGCATCTGTCGCTTATGCTCTACAAACGGAGCTGGATTGGATACATCAACCCGATTTTGATGAGCTCACACAATTTTGGTTTCAGCACTTTGGTCAGTTCGCCGTGGCGATGCCGGGAGCATTGACCTTGCTGCAGCAACTAAAACAACAGCAGTATAAATTGGCTGTGGTGTCAAATGGAGGACATGCCACACGCCTGAACATATTAAATGGACTGGGATTTGCATCGTATTTTGATCAGATCATTAGCTCGGAAAGTGCAGGGATCAGTAAGCCCAAAGTTGAAATATTTCAGCATAGTTGTCGTGAGTTGGGCGTGACAGAAACCGAGTGTTTATTTATTGGTGATCATCCTGTCAATGATATTTATGGTGCGAGCCAAGCAGGGATGTCTGCTGTTTTGTTAGAAGGCTTTCATCCATTAAGTGTAGAACAACAGCACAGCATTCCGAATAAAATTCAGCATTTGGATCAAGTCTTAAATTTTCTGAAATAAGGATTTCTAATAATAGAGCTTTGAGTGCATTTCAGGGTTAAAAAAAGCGGCTTAAAAGCCGCTTTAGATTGTGTTGTTTAGAACATGTTTTCTTCAGAGTTTGCTGAAATGCGGTGAATACTTAAGTCTGCACCACGGAATTCTTCTTCTTGATCTAGGCGAATGCCCATTGTGACTTTGAGTAGACCATAAACGATGAAACCACCTGCCAATGCAATCACGATCGCGAGCAGCGTACCGATACATTGGGAGATCATTGAAATACCGCCTAAACCGCCCAACCATTTTTGTCCAAATACACCCACCGCAATACCACCGAAAGCACCACATACACCATGTAGTGGCCATACGCCAAGTACATCATCGACTTTGAGTTTGTTTTGAGTGTATGTAAATAGTTTGACAAAGATCAGACCTGCGATAGCGCCGATAATTAACGCACCGACAGGATGAACTACATCTGAGCCTGCACAGATTGCAACCAAACCTGCTAAGGGACCGTTATGTAAGAAACCGGGGTCATTTTTACCCATAAAGTTTGCTGCAAGCGTGCCGCCCACCATTGCCATGAGAGAGTTAATTGCAACCAGTCCTGAAATGGCATCTAAACGTTGCGCACTCATCACGTTAAAGCCAAACCAGCCGACGATTAAAATCCAAGAACCTAAGGCAAGGAATGGAATACTTGAAGGGGGGTGAGCGCTGATACGACCGTCTTTTTTATAGCGTCCATGACGTGCGCCAAGTAAAAGTACTGCAGCTAAAGCGATCCAACCGCCCATCGCATGTACCACGACCGAACCTGCAAAATCATGAAATGCTGCGCCAAATGTGCGTTCTAACCATGCTTGTAGCCCAAAATTACCATTCCATGCCATGCCTTCAAAGAATGGATAGACCAAAGCGACCAATAATAATGTGGCAATCGCTTGAGTCCGCATTTTTGCACGTTCAGCAATACCACCTGAAATAATCGCTGGAATGGCTGCGGCAAAAGTCAGCAGGAAGAAACAACGCATTAAGTTGTAGCCATGATCGGCTGCTAAAGTGTCCCCAATATGAAAAAAGTGCTGACCATAAGAGATGTAATAACCCACAAAAAAGTATGCAATTGCGGAAATAGAAAAGTCAGTCAAAATTTTACTCAGCGCATTGACCTGATTTTTATGTCGTACTGTACCCAATTCTAAAAATGCAAAGCCAGCATGCATGGCAAGAACCAAGACTGCACCAAGAAGGAGAAAGAAGAGATCTATATTTTGCATAAGGTGTTCCAGTTTAGTGCGCTAGTTCACGAAAAGAAGTTCAGTATATCGAGCGGAATAATTTCGAAAAGAGGAGTGAGAGAGGGAAATTTTGATTAAAAAAACTAAAAAATGTAGAAGACTCGATATAAAGCAAAGACTTGCATGAGTATGATAATAATGCGCTAAAATGGTGCAATGGCGTTTTGCAATGAGAAAATTAAATGAATGATTATTAAGTGAAAAACTATGTTTTTTGAATCTGTTTAAAAAATGAAAAACAAATAGCGCCATTTCTGAGTTAATTCAGGGCAGTCCATTATTTTGTATTTTTATCTGATTGATAGATGTTAGCGCGATAATGGAACTGAAAATTGACGAATGATACATTTTTGGGAGTCTGTCTGAGCATCTTGTGGTCTTCAAAAGATGAAAGCTGGATGGCTTGCCTGAACTGAAATGATGCACAGATATTAACCAATGAAATCTCTGCTGCTGCACTTTTAGATGGCGAATAAAACATTCAAGGGTGGGTCTGTGGTGATGGTCGTTGGATCTGACTGTATTTTGATGACGTGTTTAATTGAAGCGGCAAAGAATTTTAAAGTTTTAGCCTTGAATGCTTAAGCTAAACGCTGTGTATTAATCGCTTCAGCCCAGTCACAACATCCGCAGCGCGGGCAGGTATCCTGAGCACCGTGAATGTACATGGTTTTGCCACAGTGCGTACAGGCATACAGCTGATGCATTTTGATATCTCGAACCGCTTTATAGGGTTTCGGAAATAGTGGCAGTCCATAACGCACTTGTTCAGGTGGATAAAACAAAATACTAAATTTTCCATCACTTTCTAATAAACCAACTCGAACTTGTCCAAGATGCTCCACATTTTGCTGACGCATTTCAGAGAAGAATTCATCATGTGACATTTTACCTTGTTTAATCTTTTCTAAAACCAATTCACCATCTTCAACAATGTAGAGGGCTTTGCCTTCAATTAAATCTTCAAAGGGTTGGTATTTCATCATGAGCCAAGTGATTACGCGGTATAAACCAATCACTACCGTCATCACAATGAGCGCTTGTAAGAGGGGGAGTTCCTCTTCAAACATCGGGTCGCCTGCAATTGAACCCAAAGCAAGGAGGATGGCAACTTCAAAGATGGATAACTGACGCACGCCGCGTTTGCCTGTTAGGCGTAAGAATACGATGATTAAAACGAACATAATGACGCTACGCAAAATCACTTCGGCAGCAAAAATCCATGTAGTGTCATGGATGAATATTTGATTTAAATCCATGTCTCATCCTTTTTTATCGTTATATGTTTTAACTTAGCAAAGCGCTAGGCGATAAAGCAGCTCAATTGTGTTAATTTTTAAGCATTATCTGAAAATGGATTTCATGCTAACGGTATTGTATGCATGAGATATTTGATGAAAAAAAGTGCTTTAAAATAGCCATAAAAAAAGCACCGACGAATCGATGCTTTTGATGTGGTCTGGCAATTTTTAAAGATGCTCAGTTATTTAATATGTTCTGCAATATCCGTAAAGATTACACCTAAACCATGTGCGCCAGCATCTGGATAGCCAAGACTACGGTCGCCTACAGTTCCCGCACGTCCCATACGCGCTACGATCTCTTTGGTATTTTCAGCGCCTTGAACCGCCGCTTTTGCACCAAGTACAAAGTTTTCTTTAAAGGATTTATCGGTATGGGCAGACCAAGAATCTGCGCAAGGTACAAGTGCATCAATCAGGGTTTTATCACCCACCACTGCGCCGCGTCCAAATGAACGCTCACCTGTGGTTTGAATGCCTTTGACCGCTGCTTGCAGCATCTCGGCAAAATCAGCGACAGTTAAAACTGATTTGCCTTGAATTGATTTCGCTGCTGCACGGAATGCTGAACCCCAGATTGGGCCAGACGCGCCACCACAATGTTCCATAATGATCATTGAGCAGTTCAGCATGAATTCATCCATCTGCTGCGCTTGAATCAGACTTTGCCATTCACGTTTTAATTGCTTAAAGCCTTTCGCCACGCTCATACCGAAGTCGCCGTCACCAGCATGCGCGTCCAGCTCACAGAATGGCACTTCATTTCTAATGATACAGGCAGACATCACATCCACCACATAACGCATGTTTTCGATGGTGAATTGCTCATTGCTAATCACCGCATGTTCAGGCTGTGTTTCAACTTGGGTGTTTACTACAGCTTCGGCTGAAGCATCTTTGGATACAAAAGTTAAAGGCTGTGCTGCTGAACCATCCATTTTAAATGCAGGGGTATTGGCTGCTGCATCGAGGTAGGTTTTCAATTCATCATCGACAGCAAGCAAGGACACAGATGCACCATTCATGTCGATACTGGTCATATAGTTGCCGACAAATGTGCAGTAAATTTTGATGCCTTTACGTGCAAGGTGTTCGCATACATCATGGTTAAAGACATACAACTCTTGCAGCGGTGTGCTACCAAAGCCATTGACCAAGACTGCAACTTCTTTCATGTCTGGGCGGTCAAGGAACAGGTCATCCACGATGCGCTGTGCCATTTTTTTGGATGGCAAGATTTTTTCACGACGGATACCGGGTTCACCGTGAATGCCGACGCCATATTCCATTTCGTCATCAGCCAAAGTAAACGTTGGCGTGCCTTTGGCTGGAACAGTACATGAGCTATAAGCAAAACCAAGGCTAATGACGTTGTCCGCAGCTTTTTGAGCAATCGCTTTTACGTCTGCAAGTTCTAAGCCTTTTGATGCTGCTGCGCCTGCAATCTTATGTACAAATACTGTGCCTGCAACACCACGACGACCGACTGTATATAGGCTGTCTTTAACCGCAATGTCATCTGCCACTTTTACATAGTCAACTTTAATGCCGTCTTCAGTCGCAAGGGCTGCCCCATTCTGGAAATTCATCATATCGCCAGAATAGTTTTTGATGATCATCAGCACGCCTTTGTCAGTTGCGACTTGCTGTAAGGCTTTATAAACCTGAATTTGCGACGGAGATGCAAATACGTCGCCGCACACAGCAGCGTCTAACATGCCTGTGCCTACAAAGCCTGCATGGGCAGGTTCGTGACCGCTACCACCACCACTGATAAGTGCCACGTTTTGGTGTTTTTCTTTACGTGTAATGATTTTGTGCGACTCGTTAAATGCGAGTTCTGGATGGGCAAGAACAAAGCCTTTGCACATTTCAACAACCAGATTTTCAGGGTTGTTCATGAGTTTTTTCATTGATGCACCAATGGGTTGGGTTATGAATTTGGGGGAGATTTAAAGGTGATTATTATAAGGAAATTGGAGTGGTGTCTGAAATAAAAGTGTAAAAAAGGGCATTTAAAAAGCATATCTCCAAATTAATAGACCTCTCCCTAACCCTCTCCTAAGAGGAGAGGGAATGTCAATTATTGAATTTATAGTGGTTTTGAATTCACAATGAATGCTCCCTCTCCCTTTGGGCATAGGTATCTACACAAATCCCAAGTTTTGGGTTAAATTGAAGAGCATGCTCTTCAATTTAATATCTCCCATCTTGATACACGTCTCGTCAGACGATACAACGCCCTCGTAAAGCTTAATATGAA
>NZ_VPAM01000029.1:0-32519 GCF_013419215.1 Acinetobacter sp. YH12096
CTATATTACTCTTTATTTCTAAAGAGTCAACCAGTAATTCAAATTATTTTTAAACTTATCAAATAAAACCCAACTTAATCAATTCAACCAAGTCATTGTTTTATCAGAAGTTTTAATCTTCATCACCGCCGATGGATGTGCATTCTACAGTATTTCACATTCGTTGCAACACCCTTTTCCATTTATTTTTAGTTTTTCATTACGTTTGTTTATTTATTCTACTAAATCAGCGTTTTTTACTTAAAAAAGTGTTTTTAACGTACAGAAAGCATGCAATACGCCACAGGCACCCATAAGATAAGCATTAAAACTGGCATAACACCGTGCACTTCTTCAGGCTTTCTATACAACCACTGAATAAATGGAATGGCGATACCAAATAATGTCGCCATTAATAGCACATCAACGAATCCACCTTTCAGCAGTAGCCACATCAAGACTGGCACACTCATCATTAAGCCAATCATCAATAAAACACAGTATTCGTATTTCCTGAGCTGCCAAAGTGTGAACCCTTGAATGATCCAGAATTGTTCTGCACATTCAAAATTTGATTTTAGGTCCATTTTTATCACGCCTAGATTGAATAAACTCAGTGCAATATAGATGGCACACATCAATTGGAATAATTGTGAAGCAGTGAAATCAAGGCTCATGATGTTCCAAGTATCCGCCTGCGTGGCGAACCAATACAAAATCACGACCGCTGTAACCGAAATACCAATACTAACAATACGATGGGTTAGAAATCTTTTATGAAATGCCTGACGAATAATGAGTTTATTTTGATTGAGCCAGAGTGGGCTATATTTCTGTATCACAAATACGCTAGGTACCTGTAGCTTTATTGGTTTTGATTTCCTACCGAGCAGCCAAAATTTTATCGCAGCTATACATATGCAAGTAGATAACAACACCGCAACGAGTTGAGCGTCCAATATAGCTAGGCTCAAAATGGGCAAATATGTCAAAAGGCAGACTAAGCCGAAATATTGATTCTGTTGTAAAAACAGGATTTGTATGATTAATAAATTAAAGATCCAAAGAAGCATCAATACACTAATACCAATGGAAGCCAAAAGTTCATACTCAACCCAAACATATAGAAGCGCTAAAACAAATGGCAGTATCAAAAAAAAGCTTAAACTGCCTAAAAATTTGATTTCCACTGCAAAGCGACTTTTGAGTGTGATGGGCAATAGCGCTAGATAGCGATACCCTTCTCCACCGCTCAAAGCTTTACGCTGTATTGAACACCAAAATACATTTAAGGCAAGAAAGCCAGTCCAAAGAAACAAATTCGTGATTAATGATTTGCAATAAACCAAATCAATAATGGGCTGCACTAAAGATAAGAGCAGTCCGAATATCATTGGCCCGAGAATTAATGTGACTAAAATAAGTAAATGCTTTTGCCGTGCAACAGCGTCTGCTGTGGTTTTGACATAAAATGTCCATCGGTATTTCAAAAGCGTTTTTATAATTATTCGCTGCCCAACATGTCTTTGTTTATTCATGCCGCCTGCTCATTGGACTTTAGCCGATCTAGCTCGATGATTTTTGCTGCAAGACTGTCTCTAAATACATGATCATGACAAGACAATAGAATCAATTTCGATTGGCTTTGCTGTAAAAGTATGCTTGTTAATTCAGCCAAGGCGTTTTGATCTAAGCCATTGCTCGGTTCATCCAAAATCAGTAATGGTGCCGTGGTCATTAAGGCTGCGACCAATAAAAACTTTTTGGTAGTACCAAAAGACATTTCAGCAAACGGCGTGGCTAAATAGTTTTCTAATTTAAATTTTTCAATGAAGATTTGATACTGCTCATGCGCTATCCCTCGAATATCACACATTAAATTCAAAAACTCCTGCCCTTTTAAAAAGTCATAAATAGGGCTTTTATCTGGCACATAGGCCACAAGTTTCTTGTATTCATTGTTATGAGGGGCATATTGCTGATCATTAATCAAAATATTGCCTGCATCAAAATCCAACATCCCAGCAATCATCGCAAGTAAGGTGGACTTCCCTACTCCATTCTCAGCAACAACAGCGACAATTCCGAATTCGCTTAACTCTAAATTTAAATTTGAAAATATACATTTTCCCGCAAAAGATTTGGACAATTGCTGCAAGCTCAAAGAAACCATCATGATGTTCCTGATTTATTATCTTAAGTTATTGATTTATTATTAACCTATCTTCACATATCTTGGATCAGAATTAAATAGATTCTTTAATAGACAAATTTATTTTTTCAGTGTTATACACTATCTAAATACGCCAAAATCATCTTCGACAATTCAACTTTAAGCTGTTGTTCTGTAATTAAAAAATTATTATTGCTTACGTATCGCATCATGGTAAATAAAGTACTGTTAATGATCACAAAAGAACGATGTTTCAGCGTTTCAAAGTTCCAATGTGAATAATAGCGATTAAATAAATACATCCCAACTTCAAAAAAATGCTTTTCCAAAACCTGAGAGGCATCTGAATGACTGTATTGATGCCAATGTTTTAAGATCTCAATGAAGAAGCCACGATCAGCTTTCAACATATCAAAGCCAAACTGAATACAAAGTGGGATCACCTCATAAATACTGTGCTGCTCTTGCTCCACGACTATATTTTTTAGTGCGAACCCCAATTGTTCTGATTCTCTGAGCAGTAACTCTTCTACGATTTGCTCTTTATTTTCAAAATATTGATAAATCGACCCAACGCTCACCCCAGATTTTTCCGCAATTTTGGGCGTCGTCAGCTCCAGTAAACCTTGTTCTGCAATACACAACTGCGCAGCTTGCAAAATGCTTTCCACAATCATTTTCGCGCGTTGTTGTTGTGGTCTTTTTCTCATTGTACGGCTCTCCAATGCGATAGTGTTATGCGAATTGAATGCGAATAAATATTCATATTAGTGTGATATGCAACAATAACATTGAAGATCAAAACATGACCACTCACTTCAATACCCGACTGACTTCATTTCAGGCCATGCAGCAATCTAATCTGCTGAGTTTTCTACTGTCTTATTTGACGGGTCAGGCTGCACAGCCAAATTACGCCCAATATCTTGACCTCAATAAAGCCTTGCAATGTGGTGACCCACAGATGGAAAAAGTGCTCACGTGGATGATGCAGAACCCTAAGCAGCATCGTGAATATTTTGAAATCGCTCTATTTAAAGGTGTCGAGCAGCTTCCCTTTTCTATTCCTGAACTCGAGCATTTTTTTAAGCATGTTGAACAAACACCGCCGTGGGTAGAGCCAGAAAAAATACAGCAAGCCCTTGAGTTCACCCATCGACTCGGGATTAACAATGGCTTTATTTTGCGAGACCTTTCACTCATGGTCGGTTATCTCTTCCCCGGTTTCAATCAGCCACTCATGCTGACCGGTGCTTTAAATAAACAAGCCGGTACACGTCTAGCTGAAACCACTAAATGGTGGGTAGATATCACTGAAGAACGAGGACTCAAACGTTTGCATGCAGGATTTACATCGACGATTTATGTGCGTTTTATTCATGCTTTGGTACGGCATCAACTCCAAAAAGGTAAAGACTGGGATTTTGCGACGTGGGGGGTGCCGATGAATCAATTTGACTTGGCGATGACCAATCTTGCCTTTAGCAGTGTGGTACTTTTGGGCATTCGCGCTTTAGGGATTTTTCCATCAAAACAAGAGACTGAAAGCTTTTTGCACTTTTGGCGTTATGTGGGTTGGTTGATGGGTATTGATGACAAATGGTTAATTGAAAAAGAATCTGATGGTTGGAAACTGTTGTATTGGATGCAATTTGTACATCCTCAATCTGATGCAAGCAGTATGGCTCTCGGCGCCAGTCTCTCTAAAGAACCTTTTGAACGACAGTACAAATACCTCCGAGCACTTCAGCAAAAACTGGCTTATCGACAACATCTGGAGCTGACACAATTTTTTATTGGCAAAAAACGTATGCACAAATTAGGACTCAAACCCCAGTCCGCCGCATGGTTTGCCTATTATTTATTAGCTAGAAATCTCGTCCTGTATTCAGGCGCTAAGCATGTTCCGAGTTTAAATCAAAAATTACAGCAAAAAGGCCGTGCGATTCAAAAACTCGGTTTAGCACTGTATCAAAGTAAGGCCAAACAACTGGCGAGTATGCACCAATAAAAAAAGCAGAGCGATCGCTCTGCTTTTTGGATGACAAATATCAAGATTTAGAATTTCATCGAAATGCGTGCCCAATAATTGCGACCAATATTATTAAACTGTTGATCGGTCGCTAAACCTGTCCCTGCATCACCCAGTTTATTTAGATGTTCGGTATAGGTTTTATTCAAGAGATTATCTACACCCACAGATACATCTACACCCTCATCAATATGATAAGTACCATTTAAAGACAGTGTGCCAAAACCTGCACTTTCTTTCAGGTCATAACCCACGATATTGCCTTGGTACGCACTGATACGATTTTGCCCATCAACAACACGCCATAACGCACCCAAAGTATAATTATCTTGGATATAACGTAGGTTGATACGTGCTTCTAAAGGTGAAATTTGTGGTAATGGCTTGCCATCTGTGGTGTTTTTTCCCCACGCATACATGGCACTCACATCAGCCTGTAAAGCATCGGTAAATTGATAAGCAATACCAACTTCTGCACCTGCAATCGTTGCATCCACATTGCGAGTATGCGCCTCTAAAGGATTTTCTTTACTCTGAGGCTTGTTTTCATCTCTCAGTTTGTAATTCGTCAAAATATAATCATTAATTAAACCTGCATAAGCCGATGCCCAAGAGCTGAATGCACCATGTTCATGTTGATAGCCAAAGTCCAATTGAAGGGTTTTTTCAGTATCAATGTGATTAAACGTATTTTTATTTCCGTTACCCGACAGAGGACTAAACAATTCCCAATAATCAGGCATGCGTTCCACATAGCCTAGACCGATATAGGTTTTACCATTGTCATGTTCAGGGTGTTTATTTTCAAAACGAATAAAAGCACTTGGCAATGTTTCATTCAGCTCCGTGTTATAGCCACTCGCTTTCGAAGCGGCACGCTCATCTTTCACTTGCACTTGATCGAGACGAAGACCTGAAACCAACTTATTGTTGTCACTCAATTGATAACTGACTTCTCCAAAACCGCCATAGGACTGAAATGCCATATCTCGCGTTAATGGCTTATTCATCGAAGGCATCATTTTCGACGTCATGCTGCCGGCATGCTTATTATTCTGCGTATCCAGTCCAGTAATGAACTGCAGCTTATCCCATTCATGCATTACCGCCATACGTGCATTTAATGTACGACGTGTAACCTGCATCGCCATTGGATTCGGCATTAGCATAGTCATACCATGATGGGTCATTTCAGCTAAAGGTGGCTCACGCAAACTAAAGTTGTCCATGATATGGTCGTTATAACTATAGTTGACCTGTGCTTCGATTTTTTTAATCACCTCTGTGACATTCTTTTTCTCGACACGAAGGCCTAAGCTTTCACGGGCAAATTGCGAACCATCCATTGAACGGCCTGCGTATACCGCCTCACCATCGGCTTTACCTCCAGTAAGTTCTACCCATGTATCTTCATTTGGCGTCCAACCGAGTGCCAAATCTGTATTCCAGCGCTCCCAGTCTGACGGCACAGCATTACCATCTCCATCTTGGTAGCTGTCTGCAACAGAACGGCTGGCATTTAGACGGACATATTTATGTTCATCGCCCACAGCCGCTTCGATATTATGATCTAAACGACCATAAGAACCGATCATCACACTGGCTTGACCACGGTAGTTTTTATCAGCATCCAACTGTTCAGGTTTACGTTCAAACAAGACTGTTGCAGCAGAACCTGTATTGGCATATTGAACCGTTTGAGGTCCTTTAATTACTGAAATTCGGTCATAACTTTCAGGGGAAATATAAGACGTTGGTGCATCCATACGATTTGGACACGCCCCGAGATTTTCTGTGCCATCGGTCAAAATTTTAATGCGTGAACCAAACATGCCACGGAAGGTTGGGTCTGCATTGGTTCCCCCATTTTTAATGGCACTAAACCCCACAATACTTTTTAAATAATCGGCCCCATCACTGGCAGGTATCGGTTGAATCGGCTGTTTGGGATTGGCACGAACAATCAGGCCATTGGCATCATTCCCCTGATGTGATGTCACCACAATCGGTGCCAAAGTCTGTACTGCATTGGTTTCCGTCATCTCTACGGACATCTCGTCAGCCATCACCGTAGTTGAATAGCAGGCAATACAAATTGCAGCCGCAAGAGGCTGTAGAAAAAATTTAGGCTGAGCCATGTTTATCTCACAAAATACATAAATAAAGGCGTACCTGAGTCCTCAAAGACCCAAGTTTAAAAAACGTCGGATTTATACAGCGAGTGGCGGGGCTCGACCTTGCGGAAGTAAAAAGAGTTGTTGAAGAACAAACCAGACATGCTTGAAAGCTTTTTGAAAAGCAATTAAACGAACTTGAATTCGATCAAGCACTTCTTTCACATCAAGTTCAGGGGGCAAAACCAAATTGCCATAGACCGTACAATACTGACATTGATGACTGGCATCATGTTCATGGCCAGTATGATCGACTTGAACTTGCTCAGCGTGAGCGGAAGATGAATGGTGTGAATGTGCGGTATGTTCAGCATGAACATTGGGAAGTAAAAGTGCACGCGTAATGGTTTCGCAGACCGGAGCAACTTGATATTGCTTGGGCAACAATGGCTGTAAAAAAACAGCAATCTGCAAAAAAACGGCTGCAAAGGACAGCAGCACTCCACTACGAAACAATACAGGCAAACCCTAACATTTGTCTGACCCAAGTATAACAAAGCCCAATCGAAATTGGGCTTGTCTCAGGTATTTTTTAACCGCGATCAATTAACGTTTAACTGCGACTTTATCTTTTTGACGTTGGCGAACCAATTTTTCCACTTTGTCACGTGCACGTTGACGTTTCAAAGGTGAAAGATAGTCGACGAACAACTTACCATTTAAGTGATCCATTTCATGTTGGATACAAACTGCGAGAAGTCCGTCCGCTTCCACTTCAAATGATTGACCTTCAAGGTTAATTGCCTGAATTTTTACACGTGACGGGCGCTCAACTTTATCGTATATTTGAGGCACTGATAAACAGCCTTCTTCATAGGGCTGCGTCTCTTGCGTCAATGGCGTAATTTTGGGGTTAATAAACACCATGGGTTGATCTTTTTCTTCAGATAAATCCATGACTATCAGCTGAATATGGTGATCTACCTGTGTTGCTGCCAGGCCAATTCCCGGTGCTTCATACATAGTTTCAAACATGTCGGCTGCTAACTGACGAATTTCATCAGTAACTTCTTCGACTGGTTTTGCAATGGTACGAAGACGGGGATCGGGGAAACTTAAAATAGGTAATAAGGCCATACGACGTCCTCACTTATGCCATTGATCAAAAAACAAAATGAAGGAATGCTTCATCAAAAAATTGTGTGTAATATCGTTATTATAACGCAGTTACATACATAATTTTAGGAATTATGATAATGAAAAAGGTTTTGAAGGGCATGCCAACTTTTAGTGCCTTGGGGTTTAAAAAACAATTATTGGCACTTACAGTCTGTGTAAGTGTGGGGATGGGAATGGTCAGTGTTGCAGAAGCTGCCCCTGCTCGTAACGTCAATCCACCGTCATTGAAGGCAGGTGCGCCTCAAGTTTATGTGGTGAAAAAAGGCGATACGTTGTGGGATATTTCCAAGCGTTTCTTAAAAAATCCTGTGCGCTGGCCTGAAATCTGGGCGAGCAATAAACACGTGAAAAATCCACACTGGATTTTCCCAGGTGACCGCCTATTAATGTGTACCTACAATGGCCGCCCAATCATCGGCAAGGATGAAGGTGATGGCTGTGAAGGTATTATTCGTCGCTATACAGGTGGCACTAAACTTCAACCACAAGTTCGTGTTGAATCCCTAAATAGTGCGATTCCGGTTATTCCATTGGAATATATTAAGCAATGGCTTGAGCGCAGCATGATTGTTGCCGCTGATTCTGTTGAAGGTACACCTTACATTTTAGGTACAGCTGATCAACGTGTATTAGCTGCCAAAGGCCAAACAGTTTATGCACGCGGCCAAGGCATGCAAGTCGGTCAACGTTATGCTGTTTATCGTGAAGGCGAACCGTACATCTTTACCGATGCAAACGGCAAAAAATACAACGCAGGTTTAGAACTGACTCAAGTCGCTTCAGGTGTTGCCGTTCGTGGTGAAAATGACATTACCACTTTAGAACTGACCGACACTTATAATGCCGAAGTTCGTCGTGGCGATCGTGTTCTTCCTGAATATGACCCAATGCTGCCAACGCTGTTCTATCCAACCAATGCTGAAAATGTCACTGCTGGCGGTAGTATTGTTCGTGTCATGGGCTCGATTGGTACTGCAGCGGTTCACAGTGTGGTGACGATCGACCGTGGTAGCTTGCAAGGTGTTCAATCTGGTCAAGTCTTTAGCGTGAACCAAAAAGGTGAAATCGTGACTGATCCGAAAACCAAAGAACGTGTTCAACTTCCAGGACAACGTATTGGCAACATCATGGTATTCAAAGCGTTCGATAACTTAAGCTATGCTTATGTACTTGAAAGCGAATTACCAATCAAAGTGGGTGCAACGATTCAGCCGCCACTGATGGATGACTAAGACCAAATCCATAAAAATGAGGCTGTATTTCAGCCTCATTTTTATTATCCAACAACGATATCACTGATAATTTTAAACCATAAAAAGAAGACATATTCAAAGGTCTCATTATGCTCAATTCATTAACTGACTTGCATTTAGATTACATTCGCCTGTGGTTTGTGGTGCAACACTCACTTCGTAGTTTCTATAAAATTCAGCAGCACTATCCTGCCCTACACCACGCCCTTAAGCCTGATCAAATCACCACATGGCAAAAATTAGGACTGCATAAAAATCATTTACAGCGCTTTGAAGAATTTCATAATCAAAGTGGACAGCTTAGCTTTGAAAAATGTCTCAAGGATATTCAACAATACAGTGACTTTGTACTGATTCCTGAAGATATAAACTATCCACAACAGCTGTTACCTTATAGCGACAAGCCGCCCATTCTATTTGGGCAAGGTAATGCTCAAGCCTTGATGCAACCCCAAATTGCGATTGTTGGTAGCCGCAAACCTAGTCCCCAAGGTCGGCAAATTGCTTATGATTTTGCTTATTATCTAAGTGAGCAAGGGTTCTACATCAATAGCGGTTTAGCACAAGGAATTGATGAAGCGGCACATCGCGCTGCCATACAACACCACAGAACCATTGCCGTGATGGGCACAGGTTTAGATCAAACTTATCCGACCGCACATCAGCGTTTAAGACAAGAGATCATCCAACATGGTGGGACCGTAATCAGTGAGTTTCTTCCACACACTCCACCCCTGCAACACCATTTTCCACATCGAAATCGTATCGTCAGTGGGCTCAGCCTTGGTGTCATCGTGGCGGAAGCGGCATTAAAAAGTGGTTCACTGATCACAGCTCAACGCGCTGCCGAACAAGGCAAATCTATTTTTGCCATCCCAGGCCATATTTATAGTGAGTCGCATCAAGGTTGCCATCAACTCATACGCGAAGGTGCAATTTTGATTGATCATCCACAACAGGTCATTGAAGACTTAGCATTGGCAACACAGTGGCAATCACAAGCTGCCGAAACATTAACAACCACCGAAATAGCGACACCCGAAACAGCAACACCGGACACTCCACCACCCGAACCCATCCCAGAACATTTAATTGCGCTGTATCGGCAACTCGATTGGGTCGGCCAAAGCCTTGATCAATTGTCCATTCAACTCAAAATTGATACCGCGACATTGACCAGTCAACTGATGGAATTAGAGTTAATGGGCTATGCCACACAACAAGCCGGACACTACTTACGTTGTAGAATGGGTAAATTAGGTTCACAATAGTCCTTTGTCGAATCAGATAAGGTCTATAGAAATGATTACCACCTCTGTTGCAGAAGCAGCTTCCTGTCTTAAAAAAGGTCAGGTTCTCGCATATCCTACAGAGGCTGTTTGGGGATTGGGCTGTGATCCCTACAATGAGCAAGCCTTTCTCGAAATTTTGCGCTTAAAACAACGTCCCATTGAAAAAGGCGTGATTTTATTGGCTGCCAATGTCGCTCAAGTTGAACACCTGCTTCAAGGCTTAACAGAAGATATGCGTCAGCAAGTCATTGCGACATGGACCAACCGTAAACCCAATGAACGTGCAACTACATGGTTATTACCGGCTGGCGACCATATTCCAACATGGATTAAAGGCAATCATCCAAAAGTCGCAGTCCGTGTGACTACCCACTCTTTATGTGTGGCTTTATGCCAAGCTTTTAATGGCTTTATTGTGTCTACTAGTGCCAATCCTGCAGGATTAACCCCTGCACGTTCCCTACAAGAAGCCAATCAGTATTTTGCCAATGAACTCAATTATTTAAATGGTGATCTCGGCCTAAGCCAAGAACCAAGCAAAATTATTGATGCTGAAACAGGTGAAATCATCCGCGCATAAGCTCGGATGCCTGTCTATACCTGCCTTTTAGAAAATACAAACAAAAAAAAGCTCAGCCATATAGGGATGGCTGAGCATAAAAAAAGGATGTGTATAAAATCACATCCAGAGGGTCTTGCAATCTCTGGGTAAATATCAAGTAATTATTAAGAATTACTTCATCATTTACGATGAAAGTATTATGTAATATTTTTTTAAATTTAACAAATATATTTTTTATATAAATAAAACTACTGATAAGCACTTTATTTGTGATTTTATAACCACTTAGTCAAAATATGTATCTATTTTTGATTGATTTTTAAGACGAGAATTTGTTTTTTTAATTCAGTTTTACACTCAAAAAACCATTTTCAAAAGATTTGCTCTATAAAAAATAAGCTTGTTTGTTTATTTTTTAATCAAAAATTCTCATAAATTTTCAATTTTTTACTAGCTTTACTTACGCTGTGCCAAGATCACCCCAGTAATCGCCATCACTGTGCCGACGGTATGATAAATCATCCACTGCTCAGCCAACCAGAAATAGGCAATAATCGCGGTAAATACCGGCATCAAATTCATAAAAATACTGGTGCGATTCGGGCCGAGATGTTGTACAGCCAACATCCATACCAACGGTGCAATCAGTGATGGAAAAATTGCCGCATAAAATACACTTGGCGCATTGGCAGGATTAATCGCGTCTATGCCTAAATACAATACGAATGGCAAGTGATATAAAACGGCAAAGAAAATTTGTACATATAAGCTCAACAGTAGCGGAAGTTTCAATTGCCATTTTTTTAAAAACACCCCATAAAAGGCATAAAAGAACACTGCGAAGATCATGAGGATATCGCCGAAATGTCCGCCCATATTCAGTAATTGACTGAAATCTCCTTGCGCAATGACAAACAATAGCCCCGTAAATGAAATCGCACAGCCCAAGATGGCATAGCGATTAGGCACATCTTTCAGTATGAAAAATGCAACGGCAATCGTAAAAACAGGGATAAAGGCATTGATGATGCCCATATTGGTCGCCGTCGTATAATGCGCAGCGGTATAGCCCAAGCCTTGATATAACACCATGCCAAAAGCACTCAGCACAGCCAATTGCTGCCAATGCTGCCCGATAAGCTGTCTTTGCTGCCAAACGGTTTTGAGCATAAAGGGGGTTAGGATCAAAAATGCAATAAACCATCGATAAAAACTGATACTGACTGGTGAAATATAATCAGTTACATAGCGGGTGACGGTAATATTTAACGACCATATAAATACTGCGATCAGAGGCAAACAAATTGCAAATTTCGCCCAACGCGCTTGAAGCAACATGTCTGACTCCTCAATATATCGTGCAAAGATTGGTCTAGGTATTTTGAGTGATGTCTGTTTTAATTGAAATACATGATTTCAGACATTTATATTGTAGTTCAGACATCGACACCTAGGCATATATGACATCAGCACCGATTGAACAACAAATCGAGCTTTTTGAAGCGCACTACACCACATTAGATACGGTCTATCCGCACAGTTGTCTTTGGGGTGATTTTAATTTTTGTCTCGATGGTATTTTCGAATATGAGATACAAGGGCAACACCATCTCTCACCTGCCAGTTATGGGGTGTGGATTCCCCCACAGACAGAACATTGCTCAGTCGCGATTGATGAGCAACCCATTCATTATGTGGCAATCCGACTAGCACCTGATCTCTGCATAAATTTCCCCAAGCAGACGGAAGTATTTAGCATCCAGCCTTTCTTTCGTTTGTTGGTGCAAGAAATTTTGGCCTTTCCTACAGAGCAACATACCACACCACCCTATCGACACCTACTACAGGTCTTATTCGACCAGTTAAAAACTGCACCCAAACATCAACATTATTTGCCGCAAAGCCATGATGCGGTGTTAAAGCCGATCTTGGCGCAGCTTGCAGATGTAGATCATTTTAGTTTGAGCCTACAACGATGCTTAGCCAATGTCGGTTTGAGTGGGCGTCAGTTACTGCGGCTGAGTCAGAACGAACTGCAAATGAGCCTTTCTGAATGGCGAAACCGTGCAAAAATTATTTATGCCATTCAACAACTCCGCGCTGGTCAGTCTATTAAAGCTCTCAGCTATGAATTAGGGTATCAACACAGCTCAAGCTTTATTGAGTTTTTTAAACGCTATACAGGAAAAACCCCAAACCAACACCGCGCCACTAGTTAAACGTCAAGCACTCAAGCAAACATCAGCTCGAATTCTGCAAACTACTACAAAAATTATGCGAAAAGCCTATAGATAAAAGCTTGCTGTTCACCAGATTTCCCTTTAAAACAAGGATGAAAGGCACAACTTTAATTAGGAACGAATATGTCAGCTTCAGTTTACGATATCCCGGTAAAAACGATCCAAGGTGATGACACCACACTCAATCAATACCAAGGCAAGGTTTTATTATTGGTCAATGTAGCCTCTAAATGTGGGCTAACACCGCAATATGAAGGCCTAGAAAAACTCTATACAGAGAAGAAATCACAAGGTTTTGAAGTCTTAGGTTTTCCTGCCAATAACTTTTTAGAACAAGAACCTGGTTCTGAAGCTGAAATTCAAGAATTTTGCTCAATCAACTACAAGGTTGATTTCCCACTTTTTGCAAAAATTTCTGTGGCAGGCGCGGATAAACACCCACTTTATCAAACCTTAACCCAAGCCATCCCTGAACGCATTGGTGAAGGCCCATGGTGGGATGATTTAGTTGAATACGGTTTAACTCCAAATCCTAAGCCTGAAGTGCTCTGGAACTTTGAAAAATTCCTCGTGAATAAACAAGGTGAAGTTGTGGCTCGATTTGCACCTGACATCAAGGCAGATGATGCACGTATTGTCGATGCCATTAATGCTGAATTAGCCAAATAATTCGCCAATATCTCAATCTCTCAGTTAAGATTATTATGATTTTAACTGAGATTGATCATTTTAAATTATCATATATTGATAATTTACATACTTTATCCATTATTTTAATATTTCACATACACATTGTTCAAAGCTTCCCTGTAAATACTCATTATGATGAGTCTTATCAATTCACATCCAGCAGTAAACAGGTGAACTTATGAATACATTAATGAAAGCTATCGTTTTATCTATTTCGACAGCACTTGTTGCTGCTCCAGCAATGGCTGCACCGCAAAATAGCCAACAACATGCACCTGCGCATAACCAAAATACGATAGCTCAATAACACACTAAACAAAAACACACCGGTAAAAAACCAAAGTCAGAACAAGAAAAAAGCTGTAAATCCTTCACATGATTGGCGTTCTGGACAAAAAGTACCTTCTGAATACCGTGGTCATAGCTACAAAGTAGACCACACCAAATACAAAAAATTATCTAAACCAGGCAAAAACCAACAATGGATTAAAGTGAATAGTGACTACATTTTAATGAATGCCATCAGTCACGCCATTATCAAAATCATTGCGGGTTAAACCCACCAAAACATCAAAAGAGGGCAAATGCCCTCTTTTTTTTGTTCAAGCGATTATTTTGTTATTGCTTTGCAACAATCTATTTTTAATCCACATTCTGCCCCTATATTCAAAGCATAGACTTAACACATAGTGATGATTGAATGAAAAAGCTAGTGCAGAATGCCCTTCTCCCTTTTGCCATTTTTAGTGGTGTTTTGGTGCTGATTGGCTGTGAACCTGCCACAGCACCGCAACAGGAACAAGAAATCGCAGCAGAAAATGATCGCCCTGCAACAACATCAACAAACGAAGATCAATCTGCGACACAAAGTCAGGCGACAGATCAAAGCCAATTAAAAAGCGGCAATATGTTTTATATCGTTCGCGATGTTGCGGATATGCAACTTAAAGCCGGCAATTATGTTGAACAACTCAAACAAACGCAGGTCGATTTAGAAGCCGCAGTCAGCAACCAAGATCATCTCCAATTGCAAAAAGCGGCAACCCAGCTGCAACAGCAGCTCAAAGGTTTCAATCAAGCATTGAATGATCTAAATCTAAAAAGCACTGAAATTAATGATATTCGCAGCAATTTACAGGCAGCGAATCAGCAAGTATTGGCCTCACCTTTTCTCAATGGACAAGTCGATTTAAGCAAAGTTGATTTTCAGAAAATTCAAAATCAAATGGGCAATATTCAAGCTGAAATGCTGAAATTGGCAGGTATGTTGATCCAAGATCAAGCTGGAAAAAGCTCATCTACTGCACCCACTGAAACTGAATAAATAGCGAAATCTAGCATTTCCATTGCATTCCACCTGTTTTAAATCAAAAAAGCGTTAGACCTTGAGCTAACGCTTTTTTCGTACAGTTCCGCTATAGAACACGACTGTTTTTCCTTTTAGATTAATGCTTAATAATAAAGCCAATGATGGAACAGTTATGTCAAACGCTGTGATTTATAACATTACACCCATTACCTTTCGTTTAGATTTAAAAGATCCTTTCTTATTTACTGCCCATAATATTGATCATTTTCCTGCTGCGAATACAGACATGGGGCCAAAAACAGCCGCCGAGAAAGATGAATTCAATATGTACTATGGCGATGTGGTTCCAGGTTTTCCAAAGCATCCACATACTGGCTTTGAAACCATTACCTTGGTCGAACAAGGCTATGTCGATCATTTCGATTCATTAGGCAATGGCGGACGCTATGCTGCTGGTGATGTGCAATGACTGTCCACAGGCAATGGCGTTGAACACTGTGAAATGTTCCCCCTACTGCATGAAGATAAAGCCAATCCTTTTGAACTTTTCCAAATTTGGTTTAATTCATCGGCTGAACAGAAAACCCATGATGCCGACTATAAAATGTTTTGGCGTGAAGAGATTCCTCACGTCTTTGAAACCGATAGTGAAGGAAAAAAATCGGATATTCGCGTGATTTCAGGGCAGTTCAAATCCACCGATGCCATTTCCCGACCGACACACTCATGGGCGGCTGCCGCAGAAAATAAGGTCAATATTTATTTAATCACCATGCAAGCAGGTGCAGAGTTGGTGATTCCCGCAACAACAAGTAGCTCAAACCGTTTTGCTTATTTTTATCAGGGCAATACATTAGAAATAGAAGGTCAAACCATTCAGATGAAGCATTTGGTTGAACTCCAATCAGATGCCGACGTCCATCTCAAAGCAGGCGGATTAGAAGCACGGATTCTGTGGTTAGAAGGTGAACCGATTAATGAACCCGTGGCGATGCGCGGTCCATTTGTGCTCAATACCACTCAAGAACTCGATGCCGCGTTTAAACGCTATCGTGAGACCCATTTTGGCGATTGGCCTTGGCCGACACCAGCACCGGTCTTCAAACGTGATCAAGCTCGATTTGCCAGTTATGAGGGCGGTAAACGTGTAGAGCACCCAGAGCAGGAAAACTCACAAGCGTCTTAAAGTTCAATTAGTTGGATTGAGCAAATTCATAGGTATTACAGTTTTTATCTTGTCCAAGTGCGCGCTGAACATCTTGTTTAAAACGTGCTTGGGCAAAGGTATATTGCTTCGGCAAAAATAAGGTAATACGTGTCGTCTGTGGATCTAAACTTTCGACCAACATTTTATGCAAATACGCCCCATGTTCAGTCCGTGCCATTAAAGTCCCCTGCTCCAAATGCTCTTCTAAACGATTGTCGGTATAGACGTAGCGATTGTTCGCAGTAAACGCAATACAGTGATTATAGGCTTGTCGCAGATTTCGAAAGGCAGTCAAATATGGGATCTCAAGCTCCGTACTGATGCCATTATCAACCGATTCAGCGACAAGTGCAGCTTCAGTCGGAAGATTGGGTGTCGTCACGTATTGGCTTTGGCATGCAAGGAGCAAACCACAACAAAGACACAGCGATAAACTGGTAAAAAATTTGAGCATACAGACCTTTGTAACTTGTTCTTATTTATTTTGCAGCGATTGTAGCAAAACTGCGTTGCTGATTTAATACCCTATTATTCATTCCATGCTTTCATTGCAGACACCATGCAGCTGATTATTTTTACAGGCGTTCAAGCCTCTGGCAAATCAACCTTTTACATGTTGAATTTATATCATAGCCATTTACGTATTAATTTGGATATGTTGAAAACCCGACATCGGGAAAATATGATCTTTGAAGCAGGTTTGGCATCCAAAACAAAAATGGTGATTGATAATACCAACCCAAATCGGGAAGCTCGTGCTCGCTATATCCAACGTGCAGTTGATGCTGGGTTTGAAGTTATTGCTTATTATTTTGAAACCGATTTGGACAGCACCTTAAAGCGCAACAGTTTTCGTGAAGGTAAAGCCCATATTCCAGAAGTTGGCGTGCGTGCAACCTATCGAAAGCTTCAAGTTCCGTCACAGGATGAAGGCTTTGATCAAATTTTTAAAATTAAAATTATCAGTCACGGTGAGTTTTCAATTTTACCCATGCATGAATAACGAGCATTAACCTGCTTTTTGGCTATCTTGCCATTTTTTAAAAGCCGATTGCATGGCCTGACGCTCATATGGTTTCACCAAACGACTTTCTAATGAAGCAAAATCACCTTTATAGGCAGCAGCGACCATCGATTTTGCCAGTTCTTGAATACTCACGCGCCCACGGTGTTCATATTGCTGGACTTCTTCATGGGTGAGTTCAACATCCCAACATGACACTACAGAACTGAGATCAACCGCAATGCTCAAGTAATATTGATCAAAATCTTGATAAAGTTCCCAAAAATGCGGCTCATAGGCGATAAGGTTCATGGTGCAAGGCTAGCTGATTGAATTTAATCACTATAAAGATTGTATTGAGTAAAATATATTCAACTTTAGATTGATCAGTTTTTCAAAGAATTTAGGGATAAAAAACTACCCTTTCGAGTAGTTTTTTATCTACATATGAACCTTTATTTCAATGCGATGGTGGCTTTGCTGCAATTACCGCCTTGTGCAAATGCATATTCGCTAACGGCCTTTTTTCCTGTTTGCTCATCAACCAGTTTTAAATTTGCCCCACCTACAAATGCGCCCATTTTAATAAATTGCTGAACAAAATATTGTTTACCTGCTTCAGTTTCAATATCCAAATGGTTAGGTGAAAATTCTGATTCAGTCGAAATTGTATGTTTTTGATTACCCACTACTTCTTTATAAAAAAATACTCCACGAGAGGTTTCACCTAAACATTCCCCATCTACCCATACATCTTTCTTTAAGGCAGCGCCTTTCACAGAAGCTGAGCGATATACATAAATTCCTGCATTGCCTTCTTGTGGGGCATTTAGTTGTTTTACTGCTGCTGAAGCATTTTGATCTGCTTTAGGTACGGATGCACACCCAACAAATCCCAAAGATAATAGTAATGTGAAAAAGATTTTATTAGACATCATTAATTCCATTGATATATTTTTAAGCATATGAAAAATAACAATTAATCAAAATATAATCAAATTTATTTATTATTCAGCCATAAAAAAACCACCCTTTCGGGTGGCTCTTTCAATCTCAAACTGCGTCTTATTGAGCGCGGTTTTTGATTTTGCGGATGGTTTCCAACTGAGCAGCAGTTTCTGCAAGAGCAGCCAAAGCAGCAGCTGAGTCCAAGTCGCTCTTTTGATTTGCTAACAATTGTTCAGCTTGTTTACGAGCTTCAATAATTGCTGCTTCATCAAGGTTGTCAGCACGTACTGCAGTATCTGCAAGTACAGTAACAACGTGCGGTTGAACTTCTAGTACACCACCTGATACATAGATTAATTCTTCTGTACCATTTTCAAGCAGAACGCGGATTGCGCCCGGCTTGAGCAAAGTTACTAGTGGTGCATGGCCAGGCATAATACCCAACTCACCACCAGCACCTTTAGCAATTAGCATAGTTACAGTGCCAGAGTACAAAGACTCTTTAACACTTACAACGTCACATTGCATAGTTGACATGAGAATCTCCTAAATTAGGTAACTAATTAAAGTTTCTCAGCTTTAGCAATAACTTCGTCAATACCACCAACCATGTAGAACGCTTGTTCTGGAATGTGGTCGTATTCACCAGCTAGAAGACCTTTAAAGCCACGAATTGTTTCTTTAAGCGGTACAAGTTTACCAGGAGCACCAGTAAACACTTCAGCTACGTGGAACGGTTGAGAGAAGAAACGTTGGATCTTACGTGCACGGTATACAGTAAGTTTGTCTTCTTCTGCCAATTCGTCCATACCAAGAATTGCGATAATGTCTTTCAATTCTTTGTAACGTTGAAGAACGTTTTGAACTGAACGAGCGATTTCGTAATGCTCAGTACCCACTACAAGTGGATCTAACTGACGTGAAGTAGAGTCAAGTGGATCGATCGCTGGGTAAATACCAGAAGATGCGATGTCACGGCTCAATACAACAGTCGCGTCCAAGTGAGCGAAGGTAGTAGCAGGCGATGGATCTGTTAAGTCATCGGCAGGTACGTATACCGCTTGGATTGACGTAATAGAACCAGACTTAGTAGACGTAATACGTTCTTGAAGAACACCCATCTCTTCTGCAAGAGTCGGTTGGTAACCTACTGCAGATGGCATACGACCTAGAAGTGCTGATACTTCAGTACCCGCTAGTGTATAACGATAGATGTTGTCGACGAACAATAGAACGTCACGGCCTTTACCGTTTTCGTCTTTTTCGTCACGGAAGTACTCAGCCATCGTCAAACCAGTCAACGCTACGCGTAAACGGTTACCTGGTGGCTCATTCATCTGACCGTAGACCATTGCTACTTTGTCTAGAACGTTAGAGTCTTTCATTTCGTGATAGAAGTCGTTACCTTCACGAGTACGTTCACCAACACCAGCAAACACAGATAAACCTGAGTGAGCTTTCGCGATGTTGTTGATCAACTCCATCATGTTTACAGTTTTACCAACACCGGCACCACCGAACAGACCAACTTTACCACCTTTAGCGAACGGGCAAAGTAAGTCAATTACTTTAATACCAGTTTCTAAAAGGTCAGTAGAAGCCGCTTGTTCTGCATAAGAAGGCGCTTGACGGTGAATTGGTAAACGAGCTTCAGTACCAACAGGACCAGCTTCGTCGATAGGGCGACCAAGAACGTCCATGATACGACCTAAACATGCAGTACCTACAGGTACAGAGATAGGCGCGCCAGTGTTAGTTACAGTAAGACCACGCTTAAGGCCTTCAGTAGAACCCATTGCAATAGTACGAACTACGCCATCACCAAGTTGCTGCTGAACTTCTAATGTAGTTTCAGTACCATCAACATGGAGAGCGTCATAGATCTTAGGAACGCTGTTACGTTCAAACTCGACGTCGATAACCGCGCCGATGATCTGAATGATACGACCGCTACTCATTGCTGTCTCCTCAATTCAAACTAATAATGTTAAACGGCAGCGGCACCACCAACGATCTCAGAGATTTCCTGAGTAATCGCGGCTTGACGCAGCTTGTTATAAATAAGTTGTAGGCTCTTGATCAATTCACCCGCGTTATCAGTTGCAGCTTTCATTGCAACCATACGAGCAGACTGTTCACATGCGATGTTTTCAATCACACCTTGATAAACCATAGACTCAATGTAACGAACCAATAAACCATTTAAAAGCTCTTCAGCTTCTGGTTCATAGATATAGTCCCAACCGTATTGACGGTTTAGACCTTCGCTTTCCTCAGCAGCTGCTAAAGGAACAAGCTGTTCGATTTTTTGGTTTTGAGTCATGGCGTTGACAAAGCCGTTTGACACTAGATAAATACGATCTAACTCGCCTTTATCAAACGCGTCTAACATCACCTGTACAGAACCAGTTAACTGTTCAAGACTCGGAGCATCACCTACGTTTGTAGTTGCACCAAGCACTTTACCGCCGTAGTTTTTAAAAAACGAAACCGCTTTTTGACCAATTAAAGCAAATTGAACTTCAATTGACTGCTCTTGTTGCTGTTGTACGTGTTTAACCACTTTCTTGAACAAGTTAATGTTCAAACCACCAGCAAGGCCGCGATCTGATGACACAATGATATAGCCAACGCGCTTAACCGGGCGTTCAACCATATAACGGTGTTTGTATTCAGGGTTCGCTTGTACCAAATGAGCAATTACACGGTGCATATTTTCGGCATACGGACGGCCCTGAGCCATGCGCTCTTGCGCACGACGCATCTTAGAAGCTGCTACCATCTGCATCGCGCGAGTAATTTTCTGCGTGCTTTTGATACTAGCTACTTTGGCGCGAATTTCTTTTAAATTTGCCATACGCTTAACCTAGTATTCGAAAGCCCTTTCGAGCTTCCGAAGGTTGATCCGTGAACCAAACCAAAACCAGATTCAACACAGTTGAATCTTAGTAAGTTTGAGTCGCTTTAAAGCTTTCAATACCTGCTTTGATTGCTGCTTCGATTTCTTTATCATAAGCACCAGTCTCGTCAATTTTTTGCATTAACGCAGCATTTTCTGAACGGAAGTAAGAGATCAACGCAGCATCAAATGCAACGATTTTCTTCACTTCTACGTCAGCCATGTAGCCTTCGTTAGATGCATAAATTGAAACAGCTTGGTCAGCAATTGAGTATGGAGCATATTGTTTTTGCTTCATAAGCTCAGTTACACGTTGACCATGTTCAAGCTGTTTACGAGTTGCTTCGTCAAGGTCAGAAGCGAACTGAGCAAACGCAGCTAATTCACGGTATTGCGCAAGAGCGGTACGGATACCACCTGACAATTTTTTGATGATCTTAGTTTGAGCAGAACCACCAACACGTGATACAGAGATACCCGCGTTCACAGCAGGACGAATACCTGCGTTGAATAATGATGTTTCTAAGAAGATCTGACCGTCAGTAATCGAAATTACGTTTGTAGGTACGAATGCAGATACGTCACCGGCTTGAGTTTCAATAATCGGTAATGCAGTTAATGAACCAGTTTGGCCTTTAACTTCACCGTTAGTGAATTTCTCAACGTAGTCAGCAGATACACGTGAAGCACGTTCAAGTAAACGTGAGTGTAGATAGAATACGTCACCAGGATATGCTTCACGACCTGGTGGACGACGTAGAAGCAATGAAATTTGACGGTAAGCAACAGCTTGTTTAGACAAGTCATCATAAATGATAAGCGCGTCTTCACCGCGGTCACGGAAGTACTCACCCATTGTACAACCAGCATACGGAGCAAGATACTGCATCGCTGCAGGATCAGCTGCAGCAGCTGCTACAACAGTTGTGTACGCCATAGCGCCAGTTTCTTCTAGCTTGCGCACAACGTTAGCGATAGTCGATTGTTTTTGACCAATTGCTACGTATACACATTTAATGCCAGAATTTTTCTGAGCGATGATCGCATCGATCGCCATAGCTGTTTTACCAGTTTGACGGTCACCGATGATCAACTCACGTTGACCACGACCAACAGGGATCATTGTATCTACTGATTTATAACCAGTTTGTACAGGTTGATCCACTGATTGACGCCAAATTACGCCTGGTGCTACTTTTTCAACAGCATCAGTAAGTTTTGCGTCAATAGGGCCTTTACCATCAATTGGGTTACCAAGAGCATCTACTACACGGCCTAAAAGTTCTGGACCAACCGGAACTTCTAATACACGACCTGTGCAACGAGCTTTTTGACCTTCTTGAAGGCTTAAGTAGTTACCTAAGACAACGGCACCCACTGAATCCTGTTCTAGGTTCAGTGCCATACCAAATAAGCCGCCGTCGAATTCGATCATTTCACCGTACATTGCATCAGCAAGGCCGTGAATGCGCACAATACCGTCGGAAACCATAACAATGGTCCCTTCGTTCTTAGCGGTCGCGCTGGTGTCCAGATCGCCGATACGCTGTTTAATGAGCGCACTGATCTCGGATGGATTCAGTTGTTGCATTGCGCTATACCTCAATCTTTTTAAAGTTCAGTCTTCGAGCTGTTAAGCAAGAAGACGAGTCCGCATTTTTTCAAGCTTGTTAAGCGCAGAATCATCTATCACTTGGTCGCCTGCACGAATAACTACACCCGCGATTAACGCTGGGTTAACTTCTACAGAAACATTTACGGCAGCTTCGAATTTTTTCTCTAATGCATGCGCAAGTAATTGTTCTTGTACAGAAGTCAATGGGAATGCAGATTCAATCACTACATCCACAGTATTGTTATTCTGTGATTTGAGCTGTTCGTATTCTTCTGAAATTTCAGGAAGAAGTGCCAGACGGTCATTATCGGCAAGCAATGTCAAAAAGTTTGACACTGCTGCTGTCTGGTCTTCACCTAAAACTTTTGCGAAAACACTTACCTGCTCAGCAGGAGTAAGCTCAGGGCGATTTAGATAAGCTGAAAATGCTTCGTCTTGCACCGCAGCACTGAGCAAGTTCAATGCATTTGACCAAGCGTCAGTTGCATTTTGCTCAGAAGCGTAAGCAAATGCTGCTTTAGCGTATGGGCGTGCCAACGTCAAGAGTTCAGCCATAATCCGCCTCTCTTAAAGTTTAGCAGCCAGCTGAGTCAGCATGGCATTGTGAGCTTCTGCGTCAACTTGCTGGTTCAGAATTTTTTCTGCGCCAGTAACTGCAAGAGCAGCAACTTGTTGACGTAATTCTTCGCGAGCAGCATTGATTTCAGTATCAACAGCTTCTTTAGCTTGTTGACGAATACGCTCACCTTCAGCCGCAGCTTGAGTACGCGCTTCTTCTACCAATTGCGCACCACGACGGTTCGCTTGTTCGATCAATTGAGCCGCTTGTGCTTTAGCCGCGTCTAATTCAGCTTTCACTTGTGCTTGCGCATCCGCAAGGTCAGCTTTTGCTTTTTCAGCAGCGTTTAAGCCATCAGCGATTTTACGCTGACGCTCACTAATCGCATTGATTAGTGGTGGCCATACAAACTTCATGCAGAATGCGACAAAAATCGCAAATGCAATCGCTTGGCCAATCAATGTGAGGTTGATATTCATTGCTATTCCTCAATAGTTTAATTTAGGAATTAAGCTGATTAACCTACAAATGGATTAGCGAAGATGAAGAACAAGCCAATACCAACACCGATCATAGGCACAGCATCAAGAAGACCTGCGATTAAGAACATACGAGTTTGAAGTTGTGGAGCCAATTCTGGTTGACGAGCAACAGCTTCTAAGAAACGGCCGCCTAGAAGACCAAAACCAATCGCAGTACCTAAAGCACCAAAAGCGATCAAGATAGCAGATGCAATTGCAACTAGACCTAAAGTGAGTTCCATGATAATTCCTCAGAGGTTAGGTTTATACCAAATTAAGTTAAAAAATTGTGTGCCCAACCACCCTTTGACAGTTGAGCAATACCATTAATGCTTTTCGCTAGCCATACTCATATATACGATAGTCAACATCATGAAAATGAATGCTTGTAACGTAATAACAAGAATATGGAAGATCGCCCAAGGCACAGACAACGCCCACTGGATCCAGAACGGTAGTAATGCGATCAAGATGAAGATCAACTCACCCGCATACATGTTACCGAACAGTCGAAGAGCCAATGAGATTGGACGTGCAATAAAAGTTACTAATTCAAGAATAATGTTTACTGGAATAAGTAATGCTTTTAAAACTGGGTTACTTGGGTTAAATGGGTTAAGTGCAAATTCTGCACCGAATCCGACAAGACCTTTCTCACGGATACTATAGAAAATAGTTAACGCAAATACTGACAATGCCATACCAAGGGTAATGTTAGGATCAGTAGATGGAACGATTTTGAAGTAAACGTGGTGAGGATCCATACCAAACACGTTAGCACCGATCAATTGAGCTGTATAAGGAATCCAGTCAACAGGGATCAAGTCCATCAAGTTCATGAGGAAAATCCACACGAAGATGGTCAACGCTAACGGCGCGATTAAGCGCGATTTGCCATGGAAAGTGTCACGGACACTTGAGTCAACGAACTCGATAATCATTTCGATTGCAGACTGGAACTTGGTCGGAACACCAGAGTTTGCAGCTTTCGCTACAACCCAGAACAACAAACAGAAAACTATACCAAGGCCAATAGACCAACCCATTGAATCCAAGTGAATAGCAGTGAACCCCATCTCTTGAGCTTCTTTAGCAGTCTCAGCTAACTTCCAAGTACCATCTGGCATTTTGCCATAGGTCAAGTTAGTCAAGTGATGCTGAATGTACTCGGTCGAAGTAAGGGCATGTTCTTCAGCAGCCATAAATCACACCTGGTCAATGTCAAAACTAATAGAGAAAACGAATATCGCGTGCTGCCTGATATCTCGTTACTCTCCAAAAAACTTTTCAATTTTTTGTTGTGTTTATACTCGTTTTTTTAAGCGTGTTGCCCAAAAAGGAGCGACCCACGACATACTTTGTACGAGCATAAAACCACAAAACAATGCCACCGCTGACAACGGTTTGACATTGATCAAAATCAAAATGAATCCAACAATCACGATTGCAAACTTGCCCATTAAGCCACGATACATGTTTGACAGCACCTGTTTAGAGGCACGGGCACCAGCCGCACGAAACGACTGCCATGAAAAGTAGCTACTTGCTAGCCAACATACCAACGCACCCAAAGCTGCACTATATGCTGTGATTGTGTCTTTAAGGACCCAACCAATCAGGGCTGAAACAGGAATCATTACTGCTTGTAAGATGACTAAAGCTTTCGCTAATCGTCGATCAATCATGCGACTAGTTCGACTCATTTTTGTTCACTCACAGCAATTCTGCTTGACAAGTTTAACTGATGATTATTTTTAATCGCAGGCATTATAGAGTTACACCCCTTAACTTGCAATCTTTTCCCGACCTTAGTCGTGTTTTTTTAAATTGGCAAACTGCTTTCAAACTAATCAATAGTTGTTTATTTTTTACTTTACTTTCGTGCATTTAGTGTGCATTTCAGGGTTTCATCAGCCAACATCTTCCATGCTGTTACAAAATCCCCTGCCCCACTCATCGTTTCGTCAACAGGTTGAAAGATGATACCACCGAGCTTTTGATACTGATTTTGACTGGCATGTGCTTCTGCAAGTAAGCATACTTTGGGCTGTGCACGATGGTCTTTCAGGTATTTGATTTGTGCCAATGTCGGTGCGACATGTGGATCATCTGTCAACGCACCGGTAAATTTCAAATTCAGTGAGCGCTCAAGATATTGATAGGCATCGTGGTAAGACCAATAAGGTTGAGCACGGCTCGACACATCAGTTTTTTGTGCGGTGACCAAGAGTTTCTGCGCAAATGCACGCGCATTGGCCCAATATTTTTCACGATGTTCTGGAAACTGTTGTGAACGTAACGCGGCTATAAAAAAGCCGATTCGAACTGCATTGTTTGGTTCAAGCCATACATGCGTATCGATTGTGCCTTTTAATGCATTGCCACGGACATCACGTAATGGCAAAGCACTGATAATACCTGAGTCTAAAATAGCGATACTTTTGCCACTTTCACCCAACATTTTTGCTAAAGGTGCTTCGTGCGCGTGACCTAACCATAAAACGAGATTGGCATCTTGCACGGTTTTACGGTGTGCAGGCGTCAAGCTCACATCATGTCCAGATTGATGGTCAAGCAGTAATTTCGGTTGCTCTACACCCTTAAGCACATCCTTTGCGATTAGATAAATCGGTTGTGTAGAAACAACGAGACCTTGCGCCCAGCTCATCACACTGAATAAAGCTAAACTACAAAAAAGAATTACACGGGACATGGGGAGAGAGCACCATAAAATGAATAGTGTTATAATATAACAAAATCGTAAAAAAACCTACGTCTGTTCGTAAGTCCTTACGCTTCATGTTAAGATTTAAAGTCTTTTTCTTTATACAGTTTCGTACTCGAGGTTGGCTATGAGCGCATGTTCACACGAACATCATAATGCTTTGCATGGTGTACACGATCATCATAATGTCGAACAGCGCCTTGCTGAAGCTGAGAGTCTCTGTAGTGCGACGGGTGCTCGACTTACGCCCTTGCGTAAAGAAGTATTGGAACTGATCTTGAACGCAACGAGACCAATGGGTGCTTATGACCTTTTGGCTAAAATCAAAAGTGAGTCTGACCGACCTGCAGCGCCACCGACGGTATACCGTACGCTGGATTTTCTGCTTGAAAAAGGTTTGATTCACCGTCTAACGTCGATTAATGCTTACATCCCGTGTTGTCATCCGCGCGAAGGACATCAAGCCGCATTTCTGATTTGCACCGATTGTAAAATAGTCAAAGAAGCATCTGCTCAAGGCTTGATGGCGCAACTCGATGAATTGTCTGCATCCGATGGCTTTACTGCACATCACAGTATTATTGAAATTTCAGGGATCTGTCAGCAGTGCCGCAGCAAACACTAAATATGAAGCCCATTGTGGCTTTAGAGCATGTTCATGTCCGAATCGATGAACGTGACATTTTAAAAAATGTAGATTTCGCCTTACACGAAAAAGAAATTGTCACCTTGATTGGTCCTAACGGTGCAGGCAAATCCACGCTCATCAAAGTGTTATTGGGTATTGTAAAACCTGTATATGGTAAAGTGATCAGCATACAAAAATTAAAATTCTCATATGTGCCACAAAAATTTAATCCATCACACAGCTTACCGCTACGTGTGTGTGATTTATTGGCATTAGAAAAATGTGATGCCAGCATTAAGCAAGAAATTATTCGTGATACAGGCATTGCCAAGTTACAACAATCTAAAGTTCAGCAACTATCGGGCGGCGAACGTCAACGTGTATTGATTGCACGGGCTTTATTGCGTCAACCGAATGTATTGGTTCTGGATGAACCTATGCAAGGTCTAGATATCCAGTCTGAAGCGGAACTGTATGACTACGTGCGTAGCCTGCCTGAAAAATATGGCTGTGCAGTTTTGATGGTCTCTCATGATTTACAGTGGGTCATGCAAGGAACACATCGTGTAGTTTGCCTCAATAAGCATATTTGCTGTAGTGGCTTGCCTGAAAATGTGCAGCAACATCCTGAATATCAAGCGATCTTTGGGACAAACCGTGTGTTCTATCAACACCATCATGATCACTGTGCGCATGGCGATAGTGCAACGCCTTGCCAGCATGACTCTCGTCCTCATATTCACCCTGAACCGGAAGCATAATCCATGATGGAATGGCTACAACTCCTTTTGCCAGCATGGATCATGGGCACTTTGCTGGTGTTCCTGACTGCACCGCTTGGCTGTTTAATGTTATGGCGTCGCATGTCATTTTTTGCGGACACCATGGCACATGGCACCTTACTCGGTGTCGCCATTGCCGGTGCAATGAGTCTACCGCTTTGGACGGGCGTTACATTGATTGCGCTCTTATTGGTTGCAATCTTATGGGTGTTACACGACCCTCGCTTACCCAATGACGCTTTGCTTGCGCTATGTTCTGCAACACTCCTGTGCTCAGGCTTACTCTTCATACAACATTTGCCAAGCTTAAGACCTGAATTACTCAGCTATTTATTTGGCGACTTGCTCACCATTTCTTGGTCAGATTTGCCTGTCTTTGCAGTGGTGATCATTGTGGCACTGACCGTGCTGTATAAAAGTTGGCAATCTCAGATTCAGATTGCCATTGACCCCGATATTGCGGTCAGTGAAGGTGTCAGCGCCAAATGGCAACGTCTGATTTTTATGTTGTTACTGGCCTTATTTACCGTATTGGCTTTACGTGCTGTCGGCTCATTGCTGATGGGTGCACTGTTAGTGATTCCTGCATTAACCGCTCGTTTATTGGCAAATTCTCCGAAGCAAATGATACTGTGGTCTTTCATTATTGCACAAGTCGGTGTGACCGTGGGGTTATGGTCAAGTGCTGGTTTAAATACTTCTACAGGACTAACCATTGTATTAACTATGGCACTGCTCTTTGCCCTAATTTTTATTATGCAAAAATTTAAGAAAGTCGCTTGAGTAGCAACGTTCATTGCTCAATTCGCGACATATCAAAAAAAAGCCATGCAGTTGCATGGCTTTTTTTGCACGTCAAATACGATGCTCAGAATCATCTCACTGGATTTATTGATGAACTAAGCTCAATAAACTCGCCGCACAAGCAAATAGAACTGCAAAGGTACGATTCAAATATTTTTGTTGTTTGGATGATTTTAACAACCGCAGCACTTTTGCAGCGAGACCGGTATACCCCGCCATGACAATCAAATCGATGCTAATCATTGTTGCAGCCATGATGACATATTGAATCCATTGGGGTTTGGATAAATCTAAAAACTGCGGCAAAACTGCCAACAAAAATACAATCGCTTTAGGATTGCTCATATTGACCAAAAAGCCATGTAAAATTAATTTTGAACGTGATTTATTGGGCAAATTTTGTTGGATTTCAATTGACTGTGTTGGCGCTGTCCACTGTAAATAAGCCAAATACAATAAATAGCCCACACCAAACCATTTCACGATCAGAAATGCCCATGGTGTCGTCGCAAATAAGACCCCTGCCCCAGCTGCAACAATGGCAATCTGAACCAAAAGTGCCAATTGCAGGCCGATGGCATTCCAATACCCATGCTTAAACCCATAATTCAAACCACTCGACATAGACGCAATTGCACCTGCACCAGGGGAAACACTAATCACCCAACATGCCAACATATATGCAATCCAGATTTGATAGGACATCATTAGCTCAAGTTTGAAATGGGTCTGTATTATATGACATTTACTCTATTTTCATGACAATAATGCAAGCTAAAAGGCCAAATGAAGGCTACACTCTCAGCGCTGCTTAAGGCACAATATACACAGCCACTCAGAAATTATAATTTTTAGGAGCCATGAATGTCTGCTCAATCTGTAATTTTGCCATTACCCTCAGATCATGCTCGTTTTATTGTTTTACGTTTAAAAGATTTAACGATTAGCGAATTAAAAGAACAACTTGAAGACTTATTGAATACTCGTGATCGTCTGATTACCCAACATCCTAATGCACAGATTAAAACGGCTGTGGCTTTTGGACCAGAACTTTGGGCGCAACTTTACAGTCAAGCTCCGGCAGGTTTTAAACAACTTGATCCAATTCAAGGTTCATTTAACATGCCTGTAGCCCCAGCGGATGTACTGATTCACATTGCGGCACAGCGTACAGATATTTGCTTTGCTTTAAGCCAAGCTTTCTTTGATGGCATTCAAGATAAAGTGGAGGTTTTAGATGAGCGTGTTTGCTTCCGCAATTTCGATGGCCGTGACTTAACTGGCTTTATTGATGGTACTGAAAACCCTCAATTTCCAGATGACCGCGCTGAAACAGCTTTACTTTCTGAAGAAGCAGGCATTTTTGCAGATGGTTCTTTTGTGTTTGCGCAGCGTTATGCACACAACTTAGATAAATGGAAAAAGTTAAAGGTAGATGCTCAAGAACATGTCATTGGGCGCACCAAACTTGAATCGATTGAGTTAGATGAAAACGAACAACCTGAAAACTCACATGTATCACGTACCGTTGTTGAAGATAATGAAGGTGAAGAACTCGCAATTTTGCGTCATTCATTGCCTTATGGCGATGGTCGTGGCGACCAAGGTTTGTTCTTTATTGCCTATACCCATGACCTCAGTATTATCGACAGCATACTGGTTCGCATGTTCGGTACGAGCGGTGACGGCATTCACGACCGCTTACTTCACTTTGTTACGCCAATGGACGGAGCGTATTACTTTGCACCAAGTGAAGAGCTGTTGGAAGAAGTTTTAGAAGGGTAAAGTAGAAAAAGCCGACGAGTGTCGGCTTTTTTTTCAAAGAATATTGTTTTAAATACAATTTTTCTTGACATATTCATCATTAAACTTTAACACCCTATTATCTATATCAAATAAACTTAAACAGGCTGGATATTTATTTATTTTAATTATCTTACCTTCATTATAATAGACCTCATTTCCACATTTAACGAAACAGCTTTCCATCTTCCCAATTTCATAGTTAACTGAAACTATTTTCCCACCTTTATAATCATAATTTTTATTAATTTGATAAAAATTATTATATGAAGTATTCCCATCAATAGGATTAATAAAAACAGCCTCATATTTAGCAATCAACATATTACTCTTAATATCTTTTTTTTCATAAACTCTTACCAAATCTCCATCAAATTTCTCAATTGAAAAATAATCATGATGTATCGATTTAACAAATCTCTTACTACTTTCTTTTTTATAAAAATTATCAGGCAAAGCATAAACATTACCTAACACAATTAGATTTGTAAAAAACAATAGAAGCTTAATTTTCATTAATATGCTCTCTCAAAGACTTATATAAATCATTAACAATAATTTTTGAATTATTTACTAGTTTTTTTGCAATTTTTGGAGTTGTCATAAAACCAAATTCAACTAAAACTTTATATTTAGCATCATTTTTCACACCATTCCCCAAAACGGTTAAATCTATTCTTTTTTCAACTTTACCTGTAACTTGAGAATAGTTTTTTGCAATTTTTTCAGCTAATTTTTTATCATTATCATCAAAATAACACATTACAGCATAATTACCTTTCAAATTCTCAATACCATCACAATGTAATGAAATAAAATAATCTGCTTTAGCGGAATTTGAAATTAATTTCCTGTAGGTCAATGGTGAGGTAGTTGTTATTTTAAAATTTTTACATGAAGAAATACTAGGTATATCTGTATAATCAATCGTTTCCTTTTTATCCCTTGTTAGATAGACAATATGACCATCATTTTCAAATAATTCTTTTAATTCTAAAGCTCTGTCATATACATATTCAAATTCTGTAGGACTGCGTGGATCTTTAACATCTATAAACTCGAAATATTCATCAGCTTTATTAATAACTTCATCTGATAAGTCTTTCCAAGAGTAATTTTGACCAACAATAAAATTTTTATTTCCGAAGCTTTTTTTCAACTTTAGCAATCTGATTTGTGTCCCTCCATTCGCTTTTACTTTTTGATTACCAACAATTCCATGCCCAGGATCAATTACAATTATTTTCTTATTTTTTTCTTTATTAGCAGTATGTGTTGCATTTTGATATGGCGTGACTGTTTTTCCTTCTTCTAAACAACATCTATCAATTAAATCTTTATTTGCAGAAATAGCTCCATCCTCAAGAAAATATTTAGTTTTTTCTGCAATCTCAGCTTTATATATTTTTCCATCACCATTTATATCTAAACCGCTATTTCCATTGTACTTATTAACTCTTAGGCTAGCGTGTTTATCATTTTTATCAGATAGTTTATTTTTATCATCCGCAAATACAACGTGTTCACGTACTCCACTTGACGCTGGAAAAAGTACTTGCAAATAAAAATCTACAAATTCTAAATCTTTGTTTTCTAATTTTTTAAAATATTTTTCTACATATTCTAATTGCTGTACCTCGCTCATTTGAGCAAACTCTTTAACTCTTTTTAAATTTTGTAAATTTTTATCTTGAGAATTATAGTAATTTTTCACAATCTCTATAGTTACTTCTGTATTTAGCAATTCCTTAGCTGTATCAGGCATAAACTGGATTAAACCCGTAGCTCCTGAATTTTTTCTATTAGGAACATCAGCTTTAAATGTACCCCCTGATTCCCAAGCAAATACCGCCATTAAATTATTGGCCATTTTTAGTGGGTTTCTTGGCCATAATTTCTCACAAATTTCTACAACTTTCTTCCTAAATTCACATGTTACTTTCGCACCCCAAATAAGATCATAATCCCTACACATACATCGAATCTGTTGGTTATCGACTTTGATTTTAGGCTTCCCCGAATCCAACTCATGCTCTTGTTTTGTTTCAATTTTCTCTCTTGAAGGTGTCGAAGGTGTCGAAGGTGTCGAAGGTGTCGAAGGTGTCGAAGGTGTCGAAGGTGTCGAAGGTGTCGAAGGTGTCGAAGGTGTCGAAGGTGTCGAAGGTGTCGAAGGTGTCGAAGGTGTCGAAGGTGTCGAAGGTG